>NZ_DBHKXY010000060.1:0-10571 GCF_057315495.1 Eikenella sp. | reverse complement strand
CAGGATAAGGCTTGCGGGGGGGCTTTAGCACCTTTTTTGTTACTTATGCCGAAATAGCCCTTACTTCCAAAATCATAAAAGACTACCTGAAAACCAGTCTTTCTAGTTTTCAGGTAGCCTTCTCATATTCGGCGCTGTGATTTAGTGCTTCATAATCAGCAAATAATAAAACAGCTGCATAATCAATACTGTGAGCGCAGCCAGCGAAGCCAGCGTCCAGTTGAATTCGCTGTGTACGGCAGCGGCAGATGCAGGAACACTCGGATGGCTAGAAGGCGCAGAGAGCAGGTTGTCGGCGGGCTGGTCGATAACGGCGGGCAGCTTGGCTGCGGCAGGCAGCTGGATGCCGCCGGGGTCGCGGCCGGATACTAAGTTGAACACCAAGCTCTCAGCCTGGATGTGGATGTTTTGGGTTTGCCCATGGCCGGCAGCGGTAGATTGCGCGCTTTTGAGCAGGGTGTCGATGCTGGGCAGTACGGCGGGCGGCGGCGGGGTAGCAGCAGAGCGTTGCAGCAGGGCCTCGATGGCATCGGTGCTGTTGGCAGTGCGCTCGGCTTCAGCCAATTTGAAGGGCATGGCGTGGCCGGTGTCGTTATCCAGCGCCATGCGCTGGCGGCGCAGGCGGCTGTCGATTTCGTCCAGCTCGGCGGCCAGCGGTTTTTTCTGGGTGTGCAGGGATTCGTCGGCATCTTGTCCGGCCTGCTGTGCGGCCAAGGCGGCAGATTGCTGCTTGAGGCGGGCGAGTTTTTCGCGCAGGGGCATTTTGGTGTGAATCACGTCTTCCTGCAGAATTTCAGCTTGGGCGGCTGGGGAACTCTGGGCTTTCGGCTTGCGCGTTACCGTGAAGGCGTGCCGGCACTGGCTGCACTGCACCCGCCCGTTGGCTGCCTGCAAATCGGCTACGGCATAATGATTCTCCGCTTGGCAGCGGGGGCAACTGAGTTTGACGGTTTTCATGTGTCGGCAATCCAAATACTGATGTTTCGGCCGCTATTTTAAGAAAATTAATGCGGTTTTACCATTTTCAGGTAGCCTTTTAGCGGCTAACTGTCGGTTTTTTGTATATTTTGCAGAGGATTTATGCTGGCGGTTCACTCTCGCCAAACCATTTACCATGAATTTAGCCGTTTCAAAAAAGAAGGATGCGCGGCCTTGGCTTGCCTGGTTTCGCTCCCGTTTGAAACGGCTCTACGGCATTACTGGCGGGTTATCCGGCTTTGCGCACGCCCACCAAACGTACCCAGCCGCCTTCGGCAACCGGCGGCTGCATATCGAACCATTCACTATAGATGCCGTTTAGCTCTTTGGCCTGCTCTTCCAAAATGCCGGAAAGCACAATCCGCCCGCCCGCCTTGGTACGCGAAGCCAGCATGCCGCCCAACAGGCGCAGCGGGTTGGCCAGGATATTGGCCACCACCACATCGTATTCTGCTTCCGGCAAGTCGTCGGGCAGGAAAAAACGGGCTTCTGCTTCGTTTTGCTCGGCATTGCTGCGGCTGGCCACAATAGCCTGCTCATCAATATCCACGCCGTCGGCGGCGGCAGCACCGAGTTTGAGCGCGGCAATGGCCAAAATGCCGGAGCCGCAGCCGTAGTCGAGCACGCGGTCGGCAGCTTGGATATTTTCATCGAGCCATTGTAGGCACAAGCGGGTGGTGGGATGGCTGCCCGTACCGAAAGCCAAGCCGGGGTCGAGCCGCAGGTTTACGGCCGATTGGTCGGCAATATCGTGCCAGGTGGGCACAATCCACAGCCGGCCGGAAATGCGGATGGGATCAAACTGCGATTGCGTGAGGCGTACCCAATCCTGCTCCGGCAACTGCTCGATGCGGTAGGGCGGCACTTCCAACCGGCATTCCTTGGCCGCGGCAGCCACGGCGGCGGCAACGTTGCATTGGTCGTCAAACAGGGCAATCACCAAGCTGCGCTGCCAAATTTGGCCGCTTTCTTCGCCCGGCTCGCCGAAAATAGCCTGTTCTTCGTCTGTGCCGGCATAGGCATCTTCAATCGCGGCCGACAATGCACCGGCCGCCATTAACGCATCGGAAAACTGCTCGGCACGGTCAGCACCAATCGGAATACTGGCTTGTTGGTAGGGCATAATCGCATTTCTTTCAAACGGTAAGGGCGCGTATTGTATAGCAAGCCGCCGCCCTTCCGCCAGCCGCGGCGCTTGCAGGCTACCTGAAAGCAGATGCAGCGTACCTCAGCAAAACCGACTGCCGCCGTTTTCAGGTAGCCTCATCTTGGCGTTTGCCTATACAATATTCCATCTTTAGAACAGGCTACCTGAAAGCACACACATGCCGCGCGAATTCCAACTTTTCAACTTGCCCGCGCAATTCGACCTCGACCCCGCCGCGCTGGAGCAAACCTACCGCCAACTGGCCGCCCGCTTCCATCCCGACAAAACCGCCACCGCTTCCGCCTTCGAGCAGAAGCAGGCCGTGATGATGGCCGCCGCCGTAAACGAAGCCTACCGCCGCCTCAGCCGGCCGCTGGAGCGCGCCGTTTTGCTGCTGCAGGCACAAGGCATTCAGGCCGATTCTGAAGAGCGCACCTCCTTCGATCCCGAGTTTCTAATGCAGCAAATGGAATGGCGCGAAGAACTGGCCGCAGCCCGCGCCGAAAACTCTGCCGAACGGCTTGCTGCGCTGGATAGCCAAGTGGCTGCCGAAGAGGCCCGGCTGCTGGCCAAACTCAGCACCGCCTTTCAGCAGGCAGACTACGCCCAAGCCGCCGAACTCGTGCCGCAAGGCCGTTTCCTCGATAAAATCCGGCAGGAAATCCACGCTGCATTGTAAGCCTTAACAGGCTACCTGAAACTTTCAGGTAGCCTTCTTATCACCAGCCCCATGCTAAAATCCGCTATCATTTTTTATCAAACCTCCGAGGCCACACCATGAATACCCGCCCCGAAATCCACGCCGCCGCCTTTGATTTGGACGGCACCTTAGTCGATTCCCTTGCCGACCTCGCCGCTGCCGCCAACGAAGCCCGCCGCAGCGAAAACCTGCCCCTACTCGACGAAAAACTGATGATGTCCTACGTGGGCGACGGCGTGGGCAAGCTCGTGCACCGTGCCCTCACTGCCGATCCGGACGGCCAAGCCCCTGATGAAGTGTGGCAGCGCGCCTTCGCCGTGTTTGCCCAACATTATTCCGAACACCTCGACCGCCACACCTACATCTACCCCGAAGTAAAAACCGGCCTCCAGCTCCTGAAAACCCTCGGTATCCCGCTGGCCGTAATCACCAACAAACGCGAAGCCTGGGCCGCCGAGCTGCTTCGCCGCCTGGGCCTGGCCGACCTGTTCAGCCTCGTGGTGGGCGGCGACACCCTGCCGCAGCGCAAACCCGATGCCGCACCGCTGCTGCACGCCGCCGAAGTATTGGGCGTGAAGCCGGAAAACATGGCGATGGTGGGCGATTCGCGCAACGACATCCTCGCCGCCAAAGCCGCCGGCTGTTTTGCCATCGGCGTGCGCTACGGCTATGCCGATATGGATCAACTGGCTGAGAATCCCGCCACCCGCGCGGATTGGATTGTCAGCACCCTACCCGAAATCTACGACCGCCTGCGCCCCGATGACCGACGTTAAATCCCTGCGCAGCCGCGCCCTAGATTTATTGTCGCGGCGGGAAATGTCGCAAGCCGAACTGCGACGCAAACTCGCGCCCTATGCCGAAGATCCCGCCGAAATCGATGCTTTGCTGCAAGAGTTTGCCAACCGCAACTGGCAATCCGATCAGCGCTACGCCGAAAGCTACGTATACAGCAAAAGCAGCCGTTACGGCCGCCTGCGCCTCGCCCAAGGTCTGCAACAGCAAAAGCTGGACAACGAACTCATCGCAGCCACCCTGCCCGACCGCGACAGCGAACGCACCACCGCCTGCGCCGTGCTGGCCAAAAAATTCAAACAGCCGCCCGCCGACTGGAACGAGCGCCAGCGCGCCGCCCGCTTCCTCGCCTACCGAGGCTTCGACCATGACACCATCCGCCACGCCCTCGCCCACGCCTGGGCAGAGCCACCCCCCGCCCTGCCCGACGACGAATGGTTCGGCGATTAGCCGCCTGCCGCCGCGCACAAAGGCTACCTGAAAATCCCCAATCCCATTTTCAGGTAGCCCGTAGGTCGGGCATTGATGCCCGACACCGGCAAGCATAGAAAAAATGTCGGGCATCAATGCCCGACCTACTGCTTCAAAACAAAGGACACCGCATGAACAAATTTATTCGGCACAGGCAGCACAGCAGCCCCTACCCGATTAACAAGATTGACGTTCCCGCCAACTTTTTGGAAGAAGGCGTGCAGCTGGCCAAACAGCATGGCGCCGGTTTGCAAATCGGCTACCCCGCTTTGTGCAAAGCAACCATCGCAGAACGAGAAACACTGGTACGCCAGCCCGCCGCCGTCGATTTTGCCCCACTCGCCCTCTGTCCCGAGCTGGAAGAGCTGTGGATAGAAGAACTGCCGTGGGAAATCATCGAAATCAAAAACGTTGAGCAGCTATACGCCATGCCCAAGCTGAGGAAACTGAATATTTGGGACAAAAAATGCCCCAGCTAGACGTTTCGCGCATCAGCGCTTTGGAATCGCTGCAAGCCAACCCCGCCGACCCCAAACACATCATTAACATCGCTCAGGCAGCGGGCTTGAAAAGCGTCAGCCTGTATTCCTACAAAGGCAAGGATTTGACCGAATTTGTCGGGTTAAAAAATCTTACCTTCATCGACCTCATCAACCCCGCCATCAGCAGCCTAAACGGCTTGGAGCAAATGCCGCAATTGGAAGGCTTGGAACTGATGGGCACGCGCAATTTGAAAGACGTTTCCCTCATCGGCGAACTCATCGCCCAACACCGCCTGCCCAAACTCATCAGCCTGATGCTGCCGAAAAAATTCCAAGCCGAGCAGGAACGCTTCAAAGCCCTGCTGCGCCAACAATGGCAGGCCAATCAGGCTACCTGAAAACACATCATAGGCTTCCACAAGGCCAAAATACAGCCACCAAAAATAACATTCCAATCACAAACAACAAATAACAATCCATTCTCAAATTCTCCCCAAAAATTTCCGCCCCAGCCCTTGAAACCCGCCCCAATCAGCCCATATCACACCCACACCCCGCTGAGCACAGCGGGAATTTCCAACCGCCGCAACCATTTGCAGCACCATTCGATCAAAAGATAGAGCCGCCGCACACAGCGCCCTGCGCTTCCCGATTGCGCTCCACGAAAGGAAAAACCATATCGATTGTTATCCGCCCCGCCCATGCAAACGAAGCCCCCGTGCTCGCTGCCATCGAAGCCGCCGGCTTCCCGCCCGCCGAAGCCGCCAGCCTCGAGCGCATCACCGACCGCCTGCGCGTGTTCCCCGAGCAGTTTTTCGTGGCCGAAGAAGACGGCAAAGCCGTCGGCTTCATCAACGGCAGCGTCTCCGACGTGCCCGACCTGCCCGACGAATACTACGCCGACGCCACCCTGCACAAACCCAACGGCGACTACGCCGCCGTGTTCGGCCTCGTCGTGCTGCCCGAATACCGCAAGCGCGGCATCGCCGCCCAGCTGATGCAGCACTACATCGATACCATGAAAGCGCGCGGCAAACGCGGCATCATCCTCACCTGCAAAGACCACCTCATCGAATGGTACGGCCGCTTCGGCTTCAAAAACTACGGCGTAGCCGACTCCGACCACGGCGGCGCAGTGTGGAACGACTTGAAATACATCTGGAATCCCAAAGAATAGCCCCGCCGCGCCTCCGGCCGCAAAACCAACGGGAACGGACAAACTCCGTTCCCGTTTTCCCTGCCCGCCCAAAAGGCTACCTGAAAAATACAGGCTACCTGAAAGACACAAGCCGCCTGCAAACCAACACCGCCAGTTCCACCCACCGAAAACCCGCCACCCGCTTCCTCGCCTACCGCGGCTTCGACAGCGACTCCATCCGCCACGCGCTGGATAAAGCTTGGCAGGACGAAGAAGAGTGGGATGAATAAACAGAAAGGCTACCTGAAAAATAATGTGCGTCTGTAAGGCGGATTCGAATAAGAACAGGGCAAGTCGGCAAGCCGCAGACAATACGGACAATGCGGCCAGCCCAAGTCAACGCAGCGGCATCCTAACCTTTAATTCGCGATAAATATGGCCGCCTGCCGTTTACGCACAAACCCGCCAATATTTTCAGGTAGCCTTTTCCCAAACTCGCCATGCCCGTTACCGCCTATCCTGCCCTCATCCTTTTTGCCCTCATCGCCTCATGCAACCGGCTCTTCCTGCGCAAAGGTTATTCGCTCACCCCCTTGGTCAGCCCCATCCTGCTCTTCCTCGGCAGCATAAAGTGGGCGGAGCCGTGGTATTACTGGCTGCTCCTCCTGTTCGATCCCGGTAGCATCACCACCCTGCTCGACCTGCCCGCCATACTCAAACTCATATGGGACGGCAGCTTCGTCAACCGCACCGCCACCTACCGTAGCCCGCAACACACCTTACGGCTCCACCGCAACGGCAGCTTCGAGCTGGAATACGAGCCCAGTAAAGCCGAATTAGCCGCCTGCACAGGGGAAACCGACTGCGGCTGCGGCGGCGATTGGCGGCGCGAAGCGGATAAACTGTACCTCTTCCACGGCGGCGCCCCTTAGTCTGCTTCGCCATCGCCCGAGCAAACGGGCGGGAATACCTGCTGGCCGAACACCCCGATCCGCCCTTCCGTCTGCACGGCGTGCACCTCTTCCGCCGATGACCTGTAACCATCATTGCCATCTAAACCATCTATCCGCCGCCCCCGCTGAGGCTACCTGAAAACCATCGGCAGAAAATGGCAGAATCTTTGCCGCATCTGCCGCAAGCACCCTGATTTACGCTACAATACGGCCGTCTGTTCCAATCCCCCACCATCTCAACACTGAGCAAGTAGAAAGGATGCAGGATCATGAAGTTTAACGAACTTTTCCACCACAACGACTTTATCGGCCGCCACCTCAGCCTGTCCGACCGCGCCTCCCTTTTGGCTGCGTTGGGCGAAAAAGATGTGAGCAGCTTTGTGGAGCACACCGTGCCGCAAAGCGTACGTATGCCCGGCTCGCTGCAGCTGCCCGAAGCATTGAGCGAAGCCGATGCCTTGACCAAGCTCAAGGGCATCGCCGCCAAAAACCGTATCAATAAAAGCTATATCGGCCTGGGCTACTACCCCACCCGCCTGCCAAACGTGATTCTGCGCAATGTGCTGGAAAATCCGGGCTGGTACACCGCCTATACGCCCTATCAGGCCGAAGTGTCGCAAGGCCGTTTGGAAGCCTTGTTGAACTTCCAGCAGGTATGTATCGACCTCACCGGCTTCGAGCTGGCCGGTGCCTCCCTGCTCGACGAAGCCACCGCCGCTGCCGAAGCCATGACCATGGCGCGCCGCGTGGGTAAATCCAAATCCAACCAATTCTTTGTGGACGAGCGCGTTTACCCGCAAACGCTGGACGTAATCAAAACCCGAGCCAAATATTTCGATTTCGAGCTGGTAGTGGGCAATTTCGACACCGCTCGCAACGGCGAATACTTCGGCGCGCTGTTCCAATACGTGGGCAAAGACGGCGACGTGGCCGATTTGGGCGACGTGATTGCCGCTGTAAAAGCCAAAGGTGCAGTAGTGGCCGTGGCTGCCGATATCATGAGCCTGGTGCTGCTGAAAGCACCCGCCGAGTTGGGCGCCGACATTGCCTTGGGCAGCACCCAGCGCTTTGGTATCCCGATGGGCTTCGGCGGCCCGCACGCTGCTTACTTTGCGTTTAAAGATAAAGACAAACGATCCGCCCCCGGCCGCATCATCGGCGTATCGGTGGATGCTTCCGGCAAGCAGGCGCTGCGTATGGCGCTGCAAACCCGCGAGCAGCATATCCGCCGTGAAAAAGCCAATTCCAATATTTGTACTTCGCAGGTGCTGCTGGCCAACTTGGCCGGTATGTATGCGGTGTATCACGGCCCCGAAGGCGTAAACCGCATCGCCAGCCGTATCCATGCGCTGGCTGTTGCTTTTGCCGATGCGGTACAGGCTGCCGGTGGCAAAGTGGTGCACTCGGTATTCTTCGACACCGTAGCCGTAGATTTCGGCAGCAAGGTGCAAGCCGACGGCGTGTATCAAAAAGCGCTGGATGCCGGCTTCAACCTGCTGCGCATTGGCGAGAACGTACTGGCTGCCGCCTTCAGCGAAACCTCCAGCGCCGAAGAGTTTGCCCAACTGGTTGAATTGTTCACCGGCAAGGCGGCTGCCCTGCCCGAGAACGCGCCCGCCAGCAGGCTACCTGAAAACCTGCAGCGCAAAGGTGCCATCTTGCAACACCCCGTGTTCAACAGCTACCACACCGAACACGAAATGCTGCGCTATCTGAAAAAACTGGAAGAGCGCGACTTGGCCATGAACCGCAGCATGATTTCGCTCGGTTCCTGCACCATGAAGCTGAATGCCACTGCTGAGATGATTCCGATTACCTGGCCGGAATTCACCAATGTGCACCCATTTGCCCCGCGCGAACAAGTGCAAGGCTGCCTGGAAATGATCCACGGCCTGCAAGAGCAGCTCAAGGCCGTTACCGGCTTCGACGCCATCTGTATCCAGCCCAACTCCGGCGCGCAAGGCGAATACACCGGCATGGTGACCATCCGCCGCTACCACGAAGCGCAAGGCCACCCCGAGCGCAACGTGTGCCTGATTCCGCGCTCCGCCCACGGCACCAACCCCGCCACCGCCCACATGGCCGGTATGCAGATTGTGATCGTGGATACCGACGAGCACGGCAACGTGGATATTGCCGATCTGAAAGCCAAGGCCGAACAGCATAAAGATACGCTGGGCGCGCTGATGATTACCTACCCGTCCACCCACGGCGTGTATGAAGAAGGCATCCGCGACATCTGCCGCATCATCCACGAAAACGGCGGCCAGGTGTATATGGACGGCGCCAATATGAACGCCCAAGTCGGCATCATGCAGCCGGCCGAAGTGGGTGCCGACGTGTTGCACATGAATCTGCATAAAACCTTCTGTATCCCGCACGGCGGCGGCGGCCCCGGCATGGGTCCCATCGGCTTGAAAGCCCACCTCGCCCCGTTTGCGCCGAGCCACGTCGTGGCACCGGTAGAAGGCGCCACTGTGGGCATGGGTGCCGTATCTGCCGCACCCTACGGCTCCGCCAGCATCCTGCCGATTACTTGGATGTATATTAGCATGATGGGGGCAGACGGTTTGCGCCAGGCCACCGAAACCGCCCTGCTCAACGCCAACTACGTTGCCAAGCAGCTCTCCGCCGATTACCCGGTGCTCTATACCGGCAAAAACGGCCGCGTGGCGCACGAATGCATCATCGACCTGCGCCCGCTCAAGGCCGAAAGCGGCATCACCGAAGTGGACATCGCTAAGCGCCTGATGGACTACGGCTTCCACTCCCCGACCATGTCTTTCCCCGTGGCCGGTACGCTGATGATCGAGCCCACCGAAAGCGAAAGCAAGGCCGAGCTCGACCGTTTCATCGCCGCGATGAAGCAAATCAAGCAGGAAGCGCTGAAAGTACAGCGTGGTGAATGGCCGAAAGACGACAACCCGCTGGTCAACGCACCGCACACCGCCGCTGATGTAACCGGCGAATGGAAACGTGCCTACAGCCGCGAAGAAGCCGTCTACCCCCTGCCCTATGTGCGCGAGAACAAATTCTGGCCGAGTGTAAACCGTATCGACGATGTATACGGCGACCGCCACTTGGTTTGCTCCTGCCCCAGCATCGAGCACTATGAAGGCTAAACATCGGCATTAACCCTGCCATCAAAACAAAGGCTACCTGAAATCAAATTTTCAGGTAGCCTTTATTGTCCTTATGCAAAGCGAAATAAAATTAAAAAAACTAGCCATTCCTAAAGCTGATTTAGCATACAAAGCAGCAAAGTAGTAAGCAATATGGGAGCACAGCACGCTGAATGCATGCGGTATGAAGAAATCGGCGGCTTTAACCAGAAAATCTGTTACACTGCTTTCAGGTAGCCTAAATCAAATGTTACCAATCATCTATCCAAATAACACCAAGGAGTCATTATGCTTACTGTAGTTGCCCAATTCGAAGTCAAACCCGCCGAACTGGATAAATTCCTGCAACACTGCGACGAATTGATTGCCGAAACCCGCAAGGAAAACGGCTGCCTGTCTTACCACCTATACCAAAATACCCAACAACCCAACCAAGTCAGCTTCATCGAGTTATGGCAAAACCAGGCTGTATTGGATACCCATTCCGCTTCTGCACACTTTACCCGCATTGTGCCAACCTTGGTAGAAGCCTGCGAAAAAGCCCCGGTTATCCAACTCTATAGACAGATCAAATAATTCTCATCCAAGGTAAAGGTGGCTAACTGCAGGTTTCAGCTAGCCTCTTTTCTTCTCTGCTCTCTCCACTCTCATCCCACCCATTCTTTCTCCGGCTCCCCTTCACTCTGCTTTCTTTTCATTCTTTCTTCTACATTCTGTCCCATAAAGAATGACACCCGCCGTTAGGCGGGTGTCATCAATAGGTGTTTGGCAGTGTCCTACTTTCG
>NZ_DBHKXY010000059.1:0-18316 GCF_057315495.1 Eikenella sp. | reverse complement strand
CTGCTCCTTTTCGGGATGCTGCCTAGGCTTTCAGGGCAGCGGCGAATTTCTGATAGACGGCTGCCTGTTTGCTCGGGTTGGTTTCCAGTATCAGAAACAGCAAATCGGGTGCTTCCTGCTTCAGCTCCTCTATGCGCTGCTTGGCGGCGGTTTTGGTGGGGAAGTGGCCGATGGGTCGGTATTCGTACACCAGCGGGCTTTCAGGCCGGCAATAGCCCACGGCCAGCAGGCAGGCTTTCGGAGTCTTGGGCGAATGATAGGGTTTGATGGGTTTTGCAGTGCGCGGATAAGATTTCATGATGTTTGTCCTTTTTTTGCAAAGGGGATGCTTAGTGCGTTTCCCAATGCTCCTCTGTTTGCGGGGCTACCAGCTCGATGATGACGGGCGGGCTGTCCGTTGCGTTCTCGGGCTGGGGTTTGTCCAAGCCAAGCAGTTTTGCCTTGCCCATGGTGGCGGCTACCATGGCGGAAGCGCTGCCGCCCTCCTGTGCGGTGTGCCGTGCCTGTTCCAATTCTGCAAGCAGGGTATCTACCGTTATTTCGTGCCGTTTCCTGTGCGTTGCCTGCAATTTGGCGATTCTTGCCGCAATCTTGCCGTTATCCAGCAGTTCCTTGGCTTTGCGGTTGATGCTCTCGGCTTTCATCTTTCCAGCGTTGTATGCCTGCCGGTAGGCTTCGCTGGCGTTGCCAGTTTCTATATACAGGCCGACAAAGCGCTCTTGTTTCGGGGTCATGGCTAATCCTTTGTTTTTAAGCAAGGTTGTATTTCCGGCTGGGTATTTTCAGGTAGCCTGCTAAGGGTTTCCTTGGGGTCGATGATGACGCGGGTTATCTTTATCGGGGTCATGCTGCCGTCTGTCGATTTCAAGTCTAGTTCGGTTTTATCGCTGTACTTTTTCGGGGCAAGGCGGGCGGCTTTCCATTTGCGGGCGTCTATCTTCAACTTGGCTTTCGCTACTTCACCGGTTTCAGGCGGGCAGTTGTCGGCTATTTCGATGATTTCGTCGGCGTAGAAGTCTGCCTGTTGTTCGCGCGCGTGCGCGTATCGCTCCGAAAATTCGGGGCTTTCGGCCAGCCATTTGTAGATTGTGCTGGGGGCGGGCAGGTTCTTCCTGCGACAGATGGCGGCCAGGCTGTGGCCTTGTGCCAGCAATTCGCAAATACGGGTTTCGATGGTTTCGCGGTTATTGTGCATAGCAGTTCTCCGGTTTCAGGTAGCCTTGTTCAGCAGCCTGCCAAGTTTGCCTAGGTAGTGGTCTGCTTCGGCCAGATGGTGGGCTAGGATGGCGGCGAGGCGGTGGCGTTGCGGCTCGGCAAAGTCTTGTGCCAAGTCGCCAAGCTCTCCGGCCAGATGCTCGATTAAATCGCGCTCGTACCGGAACAGCGCCATCATGGCGATGATGCGCTGGTGTTTGCGGTGGATGCAGAATGGCAGGCGGGTTTTCGTGATATGGCAGATGGGGCAGCCGTGGCGGTAAGGGTGCTGGGGTTGGCTCATTGCAATGCTCCTTGGGGTTGGTTGTCGATGGCGGCCAGTTCACAATCCCTTTCATGTGCCGGTTTGCCCATCATGTACAACGCGGCATTCTTCACTTCCAGCCGCCGAAGCGTGCGCAGTTGTTCGGTGGTCAGGCTGTTGCGGTCTAGCCCGCCCCATTTGCCGGTTAATGCCCGGTTGATGCGCCGTGCTTCGTTCATGTAGCTGAAACGGCTGGCCGTGCCGCCGCCTGCAAGATTGACTTCATGGATAACTTCGCTCATTAGGCGGTAACCGTCTGCGGCCTCCTTGCGGGCGGGTTGCCAGTCTTTGCCGTCTATCAGCAGGGCTTTGATGGTTTGGTCTACCCATATTTCAAAGTCCAAGCTGATAAAGCGGGCAAAACATATCATCAGGTCGGGATGCAACCATGTTCCGCTGTTGTACCGCCCTCTTCGGGTTTGGATTAGGGCGGGATAGTCGGCAGGGTTGAAGGGAGTTTTTAATTCCCTTGAATCGCAGGGAATTAAACCTTTCCGTTTGGCCAATGCCTGAATGTATTGCTGCGTGCGTTTCAGGCTGAAGAAGTTATCCAGCCGTTTACCGTGTTGCTCGGCTATCCCGGTGGCGTTAAACCATGCTTCGCGGTTGGCATGGACGGGCAGGCCTTGGTAGTCCAGTTTGAGGATGTTCATGCCCTGCCCTCCGGCATTAACCAGTAACGCCCGCGTTTCACGGTTTGGCCGAACTGGTTTCTTGTCCGTTCCATGATGCAGATGATGTTGTGCCCCGCCTGCCGCAGTTCGCAGATGCGGGCGTTGCAGCCCATGATGCCCATTTGGTGCATATCGTAGGCGGTCAGGCTTTGCCCGCTCTGCAGGGCGGAGAGGATGCGCTGGTTTTGCGTAGGGATGGTAGAATGGCGGGTAGTGGTAATTCCCTTTGTTTGGCCGTTCGGATGCTTGGCGTTCGGGCGGTTTTTGTTTTGCATGGCCTGCCTCCCTAGCGGTTCTCGGCCAGCTTGCAGATGTAGCCGTCAATCTCGGATTGCAGCCAGCCGGTGGTATTGGCGGAAACTTTGAAGGGTTTGGGAAAGTCGGGGCGGTATAGCCGGTGCTTGGGGTTGTTCCAGTTCCAAAGGGTGGAGAGGGAAACGCCGAACAGGGCGGCGGCTTGTTTGGGGCGGATGATGCTTTGTTGCATGGTTTGATACCTCGTTAGCTGTTGTTGGATAACGGGGCAAAGAATAAGCCGCCTCGTGGGCGGCTTCAGTACAGTTAGACTTTTTACGGTCTAATCTTGGTCTAGTCAGAAGTACAGCGCAGGTCATCAGCCTTTAATTGTGTGTCGGCGGTTTGCCTCGGCAAATTTGGCTTTTAGGTTACTTTCAGATAATCCCGGTTCATCAAATTCATTTACAATATATTCGATAACTGCTGCTTGGTTTGGAAATATTCCTTTATCAATCAAAGTTTCTTTCATAACATAAATGAGATTGAGAAATGTTGTCCTGTCATTTATCTGCTCGAAACTATCCGGAACTTCTCGCTTTATTTTTGCCTGTGATACGCGGCTAGTCTTATCTGCTCCCACTGGTAAGTATGGCAGCACACATATATTTTGTAAAAAGTTGACTACTTTTGCTTTCTCTAAGCAAATATACCGATATTTTTTATACTCCTTTGCGATTAATGGTTCTTTTACAGAGTCAAAATAATCAAGTCGGTCATATCGGAGAACAAGACAAAGGAATTTGTATAGATACCTAGTTTCATCAATAGGTATATATCTTCCAGCTCGCCTTCTAAATGCAAGTTTATCAACATAATCAAAACAATTATCGTCAAAGCAGTTATCTTCGTATTTGTTAAGCAAAAAGGTTGCTATCTCTTGCAAGCTGCAAGTACCTCCCTCTAATATTCCAACTAATCGGATAATATCTCCCAACAAAATATATTTGTCATGCTCTTTGTTGATTTCAGAGGAAATAAAGCCCATTCCAAACCCTATCCAAAAATAATTTTCAGGTAGCTTGAAATAGGTTCAAGCCGGGAAGCCTCCGCAAAATCCACGGGCGGGCGTTGCGCTTTGCTGCGTGGGGGAATTTCCAGCTCTATATCGGCGGCGGTATCGGGATAATTCAGGCTTC
The DNA here is from genome assembly GCF_057315495.1 of Eikenella sp. NCBI lineage: Bacteria > Pseudomonadati > Pseudomonadota > Betaproteobacteria > Neisseriales > Neisseriaceae > Eikenella > Eikenella sp. The sequence continues at coordinate 14,690 of NZ_DBHKXY010000059.1, read as the reverse complement.
GCAGCGCCTCTAGTGCGTTGTCTGTGACGATGACTGGCATGGTGTTCTCCTTTTGTTCGTTTGTTTCCGTTGTCTTGCCGCTATCTACACAATACGGCGTTATACAGCATTAGGCTGGATTAAGGATAATGCGAAGCGAAATAAAACACCAGCCCGCCTGCTGGCGTCTTGTTTTTCAGGTAACACCGCCTGTTTCAATCAAGGCTTGGGCTTGGCGGTATCGCTCCCGCAGATAGTCTGAATACCATTGCATCATCTCCCGTTGCTCGGCCAGATATTCCGCCCGATTGTAGGCGGCCTTAATCCGATTTTCTTCAACGTGGGCTAGCTGGCGTTCGATGGCGTCGGGGTTGTAGCCCTGCTCGTTCAGTATGCTGCTTGCCAAGCTGCGGAAGCCGTGCGGGGTGGCAATGCCCTTATAGCCCATGCCGTTCATGATTTTGCCTAGGGTGTTTTCGCTGATATGGCCGTTTTGTTTGGTACGGCTGGGGAACAGATAGGGGGTATTGCCGGTTAAGTCTTGCAGCTCCCGCAACAGCTCCAACGCCCAATCGGAAAGCGGCACGGTGTGCGGCGGCTTGGGGGCGGTCTTCTCGTGCTTCATACGTTCGGCGGGAATAACCCATTGCGCTGCGGCAAAATCTACTTCTGCCCATTGTCCGCCGCGTAGTTCGGTATTACGTACAAACACCAGCATCAGCAGCAATAGGGCGATTTTATTTGCTGGGTCAATCTCGGCCAGTATCAGGCGGCGGTAAAACTCGGTCAGTTCTTCACGCGGCAGGGCTGCACGGTTTTTGGGCGGTTGTTTGGCAATGTATTTGCGCAATGCACGGGCGGGGTTGCGGTCGGTTACTTCCAGCATGGCCGCATAATCGAAAACCGCACCTATCCATTCCCTTACTTTTTCGGCGGTGTTGCTCACGCCCCGCGCTGTGATACGGTCTAAAACTTGTTTGATTTGCCCTACCGTGATGCTGTCTATCGGTATTTCTCCAATCAGCGGGAAAACGTCAGTTTCAAAATAACGCATGATGCGCTCTGCATGGTTCGGCTTCCAGCGGTGCAGATTGTCGGCGTGCCAGCGGCGGGTAAGGGCGGCAAAGGTATTCAGCAAGGCCGCCTGCCTTTCCTGTTTGGCCTGTTGCTTGGCGGTGGCGGGGTCTTGTCCGCTTGAAAGCAGGCGGCGGGCGTTCTCTGCCTCCTGCCTCGCTTCGGAAAGCGAAACGGCAGGATACTTGCCGATAGTCAGCGTTTTTTCTTTACCATCGATACGGTATTTCAGGCGGAAGATTTTGCCACCTGCCGGGGTAACTTCCAGATACAGGCCACCACCGTCAAACAGCTTGGCTTTCTTTCCTGTGCCGGTAGGTTTCGCGTTCTTGATTTGGCGGTCGTTCAGGGGCATTCTGGGGGTATATTTTTGAGGGTATTTTCTGGATACCCCCAATCATACCCCCATAAAAGGGGCAATTCAATTAGACGGCATTAGACGGGATTAGCTTAGCAAGGAAAGAGAAAGGATAGCTTGAATCAGCCTGAAAGCCTTACCTGTATTGGATTTGGCTAATTGCATTGGATGGCGTTAGACGTAAAAAAACAGCCCGAAAAATTGGGCTGTTTTTGTTTGATGGTGCGGACGGAGAGACTCGAACTCTCACACCTCTCGGCGCCAGAACCTAAATCTGGTGCGTCTACCAATTTCGCCACGTCCGCAGGAAAGGCGGCATTATACTGCAATATGCCGGTTTGGCAAGATGCTGTTTGAAATCGGATTATATTGCGGAATAACAAATCAACCAACACCGATACAGCTTTGGCCTGCCCTACATGAAAAAATGCGCAGCCACCCTACTCTTTTTCTTCGGGCTTCGGCCGCCACAGCACCAGCTGTTTACCGATGTGCTGTACCAGTTCGGCGCCGGTGGCGGCGCAAAGGGCTTCGGCGATGGCGATGCGCTCCTGCCTGTCGTCGCCGGCCACTTGCACTTTGATCAACTCGCGGGCGGTAAGGCGGGTGTCGGTTTCTTTGATAACAGCCTCGGTGAGCCCTTGCTTGCCGATGAGCACGGTGGGGCGCAGTTGATGGGCTTGTTGTTTGAAGCGGCGGATGTCTTCGTTGCTGAGTGTTGCCATTTTATTGATTAATATTTGCTAAGTGATTGGAAAAGGCTACCTGAAAATGCCGAACGGGCTTTCAGGTAGCCTGTTTCATAAGGCAGGCGCTTAGGCGGCCACGCTTTCAAAACGGCGGGCGGCTTCGTCCCAGTTGACTACTTGCCAGAAGGCTTTGATGTAGTCGGGGCGGCGGTTTTGGAATTTCAGGTAGTAGGCGTGTTCCCACACGTCCAAGCCGATAATCGGGTAGCCGGATGCGCCGGATGCGGCCTGACCCATCAGCGGGGAGTCTTGGTTGGCGGTAGAAACGACTTTGAGCTTGCCGTCTTCATACACCAACCAAGCCCAGCCTGAACCGAAACGGGTGGCAGCGGCTTTTTCAAACTCGGCCTGGAAGGCTTCCATGCTGCCGAAATCGCGCTCGATGGCGGCTTTGAGCTTGCCTTGTAGGGTGGTGCCGGTTTTCAGGATTTGCCAAAACAGGCTGTGGTTGGCGTGGCCGCCGGCGTTGTTGCGCAGCGGGGTGCGCACATTTTCGGGCAGCTCGGCCAAACGGGCGATCAGCTCTTCAGCAGACAGTTTTTCCCACTCAGGCAGGTTGGCCAACACGGCATTGGCGTTATTTACATAGGCCTGATGGTGCTTGCTGTGGTGGATTTCCATAGTTTGCGCATCGAAATGCGGCTCTAGCGCGTCGTAGGCGTAGGGCAGTGCGGGCAGTTGGTATGCCATAATTGGTTTCCTTTTTCAGATGTGTTTTGCATGGCTGGAGCACTGATTTCTACCTATTGTGTCGGCTTGCCTGCCGTACAATTCGTACTGCCTGCGGCTCGCCGCCTGATGAGGAGAAATAATTGCTTCAGCGATAAAAGCGGCAATGATAAGTGCTATCCATTGGCAATTCAAGGTTTTTTATCGCCGCCTAATCGAGATAATGCGACAGCGGCTTGCTTCATCCCACCCGGAGCAACCATACAAGATAAAAGGCTACCTGAAACTTTCAGGTAGCCTTTGGCTTATTCGCTCAAACCGTTTATTTCCGACAAGGTGCACGGCGCAGGTGGGAGTAGCGGCTGATAACGCTGCTGATGCCGGCGGCGGCATTATCGTCTACGTTCATAAACGTTATCTGCATTTTGGATTCGCCCAATTCGGCAGATTGTTCGCCGCCGCTTGAGCCGGTACGGATGATTTGCGGATTAAGGCCGGCTTGGCGGGCTCTGGCAGCAGTTTGCTCAGCCTGCTGTTCGCTGCTAAACGAGCCGAGGCTCATGCGGCCGCCGGCGACGCTGGCGTTACGGAAACCCTGCGAACGCACTTTGGCGGTAAATTCCTGCACATCGCCTTCAATGGTTACGCTCACTTGGTAGCGTTCGCTGCCACGCTGGGGGCGGCCGGAATCGCGGCGGCGCTCCACCACGCGGGTGGCGGCGTGCGGCCAGCGGGCGAGCAGACCTTTGATACGATGATAGTCGTCTTCCGGCAACACGGCCACGGCGGTGCAGGCGGTGTTGGGGGCGCGAATGCCGCTTTCTGGGGTGGGCTTGGGCTGGGCTTCACCAGCGGGCTTGGCTGCAGTATTAGGGCGGCCGGGGGCGGCAGGCGCAGTGCGGGGGCGGTTGGCATCTGCCGGCAGCACAGGCGTGGCCGACTGCTGCGGGTCGGCGGGCTGGGCGGGCGCAGCATGCACCACTACGGTGGTGGGCTGCGGCTGTTGCGGCTGCGCAACGGGCGCGGGCTGCTGTTGTTGCGCCATGCGCGTTACCAGCATCCCGCCGAAAACGATGATGTTTAATGCCACCAAAACGGCAAACAGCCACTTCATGTTTGTGCAGCCCAGTTGAGTAATCCGTGAAGCACGAGATTATCCACAATTTGAATGGGGTTGTCCAAAGCAAATTGTTCAGGTAGCCCTTGTTTTACCTTGGCGGCACCGCCACCGGTGATGATCACGGCCACGATTTGGCCGGGGTGTTTCTGCTGCAATCGAGTATGCATCAGCAAAACCGCGCCGCAGATGGCATCGAGCATGCCGCCGGCCATGGCGTTGGCGGTGGTGGTGCCAAAGGGGTAGGCACGGCCGGTGGGGCGGTTGAGATTGGCGGTATGTTGCGCCATTGCCTCTTTCATCAGGTTGAAGCCGGGCATAATGCTGCCGCCCAAATAATGATTGTCGGCGGTGAGGGCGTCGATGGTTACGGCGGTGCCGCAGCTCACCACCACGCAGGCGTGTTCGGTGAAAAGGCGGCTGCCGAGGATGTTGAACCAGCGGTCGGCACCGTGTTCGCTCACGCGGCGGTAGTGGTTGCGGATGCCCAAGGCCTGCGGCATGGAGCCGAGCCATTCCGGCTCGCGGCCGAGCTGTTCGGCCACGGCCTGCTGCTTGGCTTCGCCGCACACTGCCGAGCCGATGATGCGCACATGTTCGCCGCCATGCTGCTGCCAGCTGTGGGCAAGCGGCTCGAGATTCCAATAGGCGGCTTTGTCTGCCGCCGTGATGCGGCCGTTTTCCACCCATGCCCATTTGAGTTTGCTATTGCCGGCATCGAGCAGCAGCATTTTGTCTTGTTTGCCATCGGGCGTGGCGGCATTTTGGCTGTGCAGCGGGCGCAAGCTGATTTCGCCGCTCACTACATGATGTTCCGTGCCTTCGGCATCGAGAATACGCAGCGCACCACCCTCATCTACACCCAAGGCTGTGCCTTGCAGCAGGGTTTGTCCGTCGCGCAGCAGGCGAACGGGCTGGTTTTGGTCGCGGTGGCAGGCGTGGTAGCCCGCGAGGAAAAGGGAGAGGCCTTCGCGGTCGAACTGCTCGAAAGTATCCGCCAACTCGGGCAGCAGGCGTTCGGTGAGGCGGCTTACGGCGATATTGGGCGCACTGCCCTGCACGGCTTCGGCATCGGCCACGGCTTTGGGCTGCACAAAATTGATGCCGATGCCGATCACAACCGCAGTTTGGCCGTTGCAGCGCACGGTTTCGGTGAGGATGCCGCCGAGCTTTTCGCCGCCGATCACCAAATCGTTCGGCCATTTAATCTGCGCGGGCACGCCCAAATCGCGCAGCACGCGGCAGCAAGCCAGCGCGGCGGCAAGCGTGAGGCCGCCCAGCTCGGCCGGCGGGCGGGAAAAACACCAGCCGGCGCTGAACATTAAGCATTCGCCGATGCGGCTCTGCCAACTGCGCCCCTGGCGGCCGCGGCCTTTGGTTTGATCGTGCACAAACGCGATGCGACGGTAGATCTGGCTGCCTGCTTTGGCTTGGGCGATGAGGTAGCTGTTGCTGGAAGGGTGCTCGTGCAACAGTTCGGCTTGCCAGCCGGCGGCTGCGGCCTGCTGTTGCAAAACGGCGTTATCCAAAATCGCCAGCGGGCGCACCAGCCGCCAGCGGCCGTCTTGCTGGCGCAGCAGGCCGCGGATGTGCGGCGGCACTTGCTGCCAGAGCGCGTTGAGCTGCGGCGGCTTGCGGCCGATGCGGCGCGCCAGCTCGGTAACGTGGTGCGGCCGGCCGTCTGCCAAAGCGGCCAGCAGCTGCCAGTGCACGGCCTGCATCATGAACCTTGCTCCGCGGCACGGATTTTGGCCAGGGTTTGGGTGGTGGAAGTTTGGTGCAGGAAGGGAATGGAATACACTTGGCCGCCGCGCGCCAAGGTTCCGGCAGCGCCGACGATGTTTTCAGGTAGCCAGTCGCCGCCTTTCACCAAGATATCGGGGCGCACCAATTCGATGAGTTCGGCGGGAGTGTCGCTATCGAACCAAGTCACCAAATCCACGCTCGCCAGCGAGGCGGCCACGGCAGCGCGGTTGGCCAGCGGATTGATGGGGCGGTCGCTGCCTTTACCCAAGCGGCGCACGGAAGCATCGGTGTTGAGCGCGAGCACCATCGCCGCGCCGAGCGCGCGGGCTTGGGCGAGGTAGGTAACGTGGCCGCGGTGCAGGATGTCGAAGCAGCCGTTGGTGAACACCAATGGGCGCGGCAGCTCGGCCAATTTCCCGGCCAACGCCTCGGGCGGGCAGATTTTGCGTTCGAAATCGGGGGTGGGCCAGGCAGTCATGGCAGCTCTTCCAAGATAATAAAGCGCGGATGATACCATTTCTGCGCTGCCGCTTGGTGTTGGGCTGGCAGGAATTGCCGTATAATCTGCAGTCTGTTTTCAGGTAGCCTCAAACGGCGTTTTCCAAAAGGCTACCTGAAACCCATTCACTCCCAAGCTCACATCATGATCCGTTTCGAACAAGTTTCCAAAACCTATCCCGGCGGCTTCCACGCCCTGCAAAACGTCAGCTTCAAAATCAGCAAGGGCGAGATGATTTTCGTGGCCGGGCATTCCGGCGCGGGCAAATCCACCGTGCTCAAGCTGATTGCCGGCATCACCAAGCCCACTTCCGGCAAAGTGTGGATGAACAACCAAGACCTCGGCACGCTCAACGACAGCCGTCTGGGCTATCTGCGCCAGCACATCGGCTTAGTATTTCAAGACCACAAAATCCTGTTCAACCGCAATGTGCTGCAAAACGTATTGCTGCCGCTGCGCATCATCGGCTACGACCGAGCAACCGCCGAAAAACGCGCCCGCATCGCCATTGAAAAAGTGGGCTTGGGCGGGCGCGAAACGGCCGATCCGATCACCCTGTCCGGCGGCGAGCAGCAGCGCCTGTGCATTGCCCGCGCCGTGGTGCACCAACCCGGGCTGTTGATTGCCGACGAGCCTTCCGCCAACCTCGACCGCGCCTACGCGCTCGATATTATGGAGCTCTTCAAAACCTTCCACGAAGCCGGCACCACCGTCATCGTGGCCGCCCACGACGAAACCCTGATGGCCGACTACGGCCACCGCATTTTGCGTTTGCAGGAAGGCAGGTTTGCCGCATGAAACACTATCTCTCGCTGCATTTGGAAGCCGCCGGCCAGGCCTTTGCCCGCCTCGTGCGCCAGCCCTTGGGCACATTGCTGGTGCTGCTGATGCTGGCCGCCGCCATGACCTTGCCGCTGATGCTCTATTTGGGCGTGCAAAGCAGCACCGAAGTGCTCGGCCGGCTCAACCAAGCCCCGCAGATGACGATCTACCTCACGCCCGAAGCCGCCGAGGCCGACATCGCCGCCATCCGCGCCAAGCTGGCGGAAGACAGCCGCATCGAAAAAGCCGAATACGTGAGCAAACAACAGGGCATGGCCGAGCTGCAGCAGGCGTTTCAGGGGCAGGATTTGGTGTCGATGCTCGATGCCAACCCGCTGCCCGACGCCTTCGTGATCACGCCCAAAGACGGCGCCACCCCCGAAGAGCAAACCGCCCTGCGGGCCGATTTGGCCGCGCTGCCCAAGGCCGAGAGCGTGCAAATGGATGCCGAATGGATGCAAACCCTGTTCCAAATCAACGAATTTGTGCATCAGGTGTTCCGCTTTTTGGTGATCACGCTGGGCACGGCGCTGGTGTTGGTGGCGTATAACACCAGCCGCCTGCAAATCCTCAGCCGGCGCGAAGAAATCGAAATCACCAAGCTGTTGGGCGCGCCCGCTTCCTTCATCCGCCGCCCCTTCCTCTATCAGGCCTTATGGCAGGGCGTACTGTCTTCCGCCTTGAGCCTGGTGCTGTGCGGCTGGCTGATGCGCAGCACCCGCCCGCTGGTGGACCGCATTTTCAGCCCCTACGGCCTGAACTTAGACTGGCGCTTCTTCCACGGCTGGGAAATGGCCGTGATTATCGCCGTGGTGTGCGGCCTGGGCATGGCCGGCGCCTGGCTGGCCGGCAGCCGGCATTTGCAGGAATTCAAAGCCAAAAGCCATTAACCGCAAAGGCTACCTGAAAGCCCTAAAACCATTTTTCAGGTAGCCTGACGCCATACCGATAAAGGCTACCTGAAAAACCAAAAGCCCCGGCAACCCACAGCGCCTTTGGCATGAAGTTTCAGGTAGCCTTTAATCATGTCTAGAGGCTACCTGAAAACTACAAACCACTTACTAATCAAGTTGCAACCAACTCCCTCTTCCCCATTCCCCAGCCCGCATTTTTGCCCTCAAACCGCAATCTGTTACAATCGCTCCCCCTTTTTTCGTGAGGCTACCTGAAAAGGTGGCCGCAGTTTTTTCGCACCTCCGCTGCCGGCTCTGGCCGGAGCAACAAAAAGGAAGCCCATGTTCACACGCAAACCACAACACACGCTACCTGAAACCATCAGCCGCGCCGCCGCCGAAGGCAACGCGCTGGGTGTGTTGCAGGCAGTGGTGACTTGGCTGCGGCAAGGCGGCGCGGCAGGCGCGCCGGTGCGGTTCGGCATTTTGTGCCGCCACCTGCGGCAAGAAGGCGGCGAAGGCAAAACCATCGCCACCCTGCTGTGCCGCTGGCTCTCCAGCGTGCGCGTGTATCCCACCCTGATCACCATCGGCATTTTCTCCCGCTCCGGTTTCAGCCACGAATTCCGCCACCGCCTCTACGAGCGCCTCAACCCTGCCTATAAAGACTGCAACGACTTGCGCGACGTGCTCTCGCTGCTGTTTTGCGGCAGCAACGACGGCGAATGGCTCGCCGCCATCCCGCTTTCCGCCTGGCTGCGCCTCCTGAGCACCATCCAGCGGCAAACCGAGCCCGCCGTGCGCGAAATGTGCGGCCGCCACCTGCGCGACGAAAGCCTGTATGCCGTGGAAATGCTTTCCATATGGGTGGCCGCCGAAGACCTCGACCACGACCTGATCCGCCTCGAGCCCAGGCTGCTCGATGTGGATTCGCCCTTTGTCAGCCTGATGCGCGAAGTGTCCGACTGGCTCGATTTTCAGCGCAGCCGCCAACCCGGCTCCCGCACCACCTACGATGCCGGCCATTTAGACGTGATGCTGGCGCAATGCCGCACCCTCATCGAACGCCTGCAACGCAAAGGTACCGGTGCCGGCGCCGGCTCTTCCATGGCCGTGGCACACCTATTGCAACGCCTCCAGCAAACCCTCACCCGCATGGAACGGCTCATGGCGCTGTTTGCCGCGCGCAACCGCACCCAAAGCCTGCTGCGCACCCTGCTCCTGGCCAACGAAATCGCCGTGGCCGTGGTGGCGCAGCGGCGCATCATGCCCTTGTGGCGCAGCAACGTGAAAATGCTCGCCCGCAGCATCAGCCAAAATTCCAGCCGCCACGGCGAACACTACATCACCCGCAACCGCAGCGAATACTGGAGCATGCTGCGCTCCGCAGCCGGCGGCGGCGTGCTCATCGCCCTGATGGCGCTGATCAAAATCCACATTAGCAGCCTGCCCGGCAGCCACCTCTACCACGCCGTGCTCGCCAGCCTCAACTACGGCATCGGCTTCGTGCTTATCCACATGCTGCACTTCACCGTGGCCACCAAACAACCCGCCATGACCGCCGCCCGCTTCGCCCAAGCCGTGGAACGCAGTAGCAGCGGTCGTGCTGTGAACCAGAAGCTCGCCCAGCTATTGATTGACGTAATCCGCTCGCAGGGCGTGGCCGTGTTTGGCAACGTCATCGTGTCTGTACTGCTGGCCGTTTTCATCAGCCACGCCTTCGCCCACCATTTCGGCAGCCCCCTGCTGGATACGGCCACCACCGCCTACCAGCTCAAATCCCTCGTCGTGTTCAGCACCCCCGCGCTCTTGTTTGCCGCCATCGCCGGCGTGTGGCTGTTTTGCTCCGGCATCATCGCCGGCTTCTTCGACAACCGCGCCGACTACCTCAACCTCAAGCTGCGCCTGCGCGAACACCCCCTGCTCAAACGCATCCTGCCCGCCGCCTGGCGGCAGCGTTTGGCCGATTACATCCACCACCACTACGGCGCCATCATGGGCAACTTCTGCTTCGGCTGGCTCCTCGGCATGACCGGCTACCTCGGCCACCTCACCGGCCTGCCGCTCGACATCCGCCACGTTGCCTTCTCCTCCGCCAACCTGGGCTACGCCGCCGTGAGCGGCGACATCGGCTTCTTCTCTTTCGCCGCCTATTTATTGATGGTGCTGCTCATCGGCGCGGTGAACCTGCTGGTGAGCTTCTCCATCACCCTGTGGGTGGCCCTGCGCTCGCGCGACGCCGTACTGGACAACCCGCTGCAAATCATCGGCAGCACCATCTCGCTGGTGAAACAAAAACCCAAAAGCCTGTTCTTCCCGCCCAGCGACACGCCAGAAGCCGAGAAAAAGCCTGCTGCGCCAGGCAAATAGCGGCATAGCAGGCAGGGAAAGGCTACCTGAAAAAGCGCAGCCGTAGATCAGATTCTTGAATCCGACACTCTACCCCAAAGCTATCTAAAGACTGTATTGGTATAAATATCCGCCCTAAACTCACTATGCTTGTCTAGATATACAAGGAAATAAAATGGATAGTATAGATATATTTATTGATTCTTATCTTGATATTTCATTTAGGGCAATGACAAGGGAAGGGATTACTGATGATGACTGCGATAACCTGATAAATTCTTTATTGGTTGTCAAAGAAGAATATCAGGATAACGACTGCATTCCTAAAAAACTTGTGAACGTATTTATTGATATGCTGTTATATCTTTGGCATTGTTTAGAACAACAAGAAAACATCTATAACAATATAGAGCAGGCAAATAAACTAAAATATTTAGTAAACCAATTACAATATATTGCGTCATCCATGACAGCAAGTTAGGACGGGTACTCGCTGCCTACATACTCCCTGCAGGCTACCTGAAAACCATTATGAGCATAAATTCCAGCTTATACCATTCCGCCCACGCCACGTTCGCCGCATAATCTTCAGGTAGCCCGTACGAGGAAAGAAATGATTGAAGAAACCAAACCGGGCAACCGCCCCTCCGCCTCCAAACCGCCGTATTCGTGGCGGGTGTTGATTATTTACAGCCTGTTCGGCCCGCCCTTGGGCATAGTGTCGCTCATACTGTTCCTCATAGTGGAGTTCCATGTTATCGCGTCTGAGCCACTACCTCCCTCAAATCAGTTTTTCAGAAACATGCCAAAATTCTTCCTGGCCGGTTACTGGGTTGGCGGCATCCCCGCCTTCCTCACCGGCCTCTTGGCCATGCTGCTGCGCCTGAAGCGCAACCTGCCCGGCATCGCTGCCGTAACGGCAGCAGGCGCCCTGCTGTCGGTCATCTGTCAGGCCGTCATGTTCGACCTGTCTGGTTCGTCTGATAACTTGTTGTTTTTGGGTTTCGGCGCAACGGCGGCTTTCGTGTTATCGGTATTCCTGCCCAAACCGGCAAAATAAATTTTCAGGTAGCCTTCTACCAACAGCCTAAAGGCTACCTGAAACCCATCTGAAAAGGACGCCCATGAAATACTGGATCGGCACGGTTTCCAAAGAGCACGTCCTGCGCGGCGTGGCAGGCGGCTTCTGCCAAGTGTGCCACGGCAAGGCCGCGCCGCTCAACCGTATGCAACGCGGCGATTGGCTGCTCTACTACAGCCCGAAAATCCGCTTGGACGGCCACGACAAACTGCAAGCCTTCACCGCACTCGGGCAGATTACCGACGACCAGGCCTACCCGTTTCAGATGAGCGCAAGCTTTATCCCCTTCCGCCGCAACGTGGCCTATGCCGAAATCCGGCGCGAATGCCCGATTGCCGTTATCCGCACGCATCCGGAATGGAAAAAATATGCCGCCCGGCTGCGCTACGGCCATTTTGAAATCAGCGAAGATTTCTTCAACTTTGTGCGCACTTATATGCTGGCGCAGCCCGAAACACCGGAAACCAACGCCCGGCAGGAAAGCCTGTTTTAGCTGGCAGCCATGCCGAATCTGCCCCTCCATTCTTAATCTACTCAATCTCAGGCTACCTGAAAGCTTCAGGTAGCCTATAATCTGCCCGTTTGAACTGTTCCACCCACCGCACACAAGGAATCCCCCATGCCTGCCGATATGATTGCCCATGCCCGCCGTTTTTCCCTTTGGCTGTCGCGCCAGCTGGATGGCGGGCAAATCGATGTTGCACGTTTGCAGCCTATGCTCGCGCAGCCTTTGCAGCCGCAGGATTTGGCCGGCTTCGCACCGTGGGCAGACATCGCGGCAGCGGCGGATGAGGCCGAGTTGGCGCGGCAGTTGCGGCTGCTGCGCCGTTATGTGCTCGCGCAGATTATGGTGCGCGATTTGTGCGGCGCGGCCGAGCTGGCGGAAGTAACGGCTTCCATCACGCATCTGGCCGATTTTGCGGTGCACACCGCGCTCGCTTTTGCCGAGGCGCACTACACCGCGCTCTACGGCACGCCCATCGGCCGCTATAGCGGCGCGGCGCAGCATTTGAGCGTGGTGGCCATGGGCAAGGCGGGCGGGTTTGAATTAAACGTGTCGTCTGATTTGGATTTGATTTTTGTCTATCCCGAATCGGGCGAAACCGACGGGCGGCGCAGCCGCAGCAATCAGGAATTTTTTACCAAGGTGGGGCAGAAGCTGATTGCGCTGTTGAACGACATCACCGCCGACGGCCAAGTGTTCCGCATCGATATGCGCCTGCGCCCCGACGGCGACAGCGGCGCGCTGGTGTTGAGCGAAACCGCACTGGAGCAGTATTTGGTGGCGCAGGGGCGCGAGTGGGAGCGTTATGCCTGGTGCAAAGGCCGCGTGGTCACGCCGCACGCCAACGGCATCCGCAGCGTGGTGCAGCCCTTCGTGTTCCGCAAATATCTGGACTACGGCGCCTACGAAGCCCTGCGCGGGCTGCACCGCCAAATCCGCAGCGAAGTGAGCAAAAAAGGCATGGCCGGCAACATCAAGCTCGGTGCGGGCGGCATCCGCGAAGTAGAATTTATCGCGCAGGTGTTCCAGATGATTCGCGGCGGGCAAAACCGCAGCCTCCAGCTCAAAGGCACGCAGGAAACGCTGGCCGCGCTGGCCGAAGCCGGCATCCTCGCGCCCGAAGCTGCCGCCCGGCTGCTCGAAGCCTACCGCTTCCTGCGCCGCCTCGAACACCGCCTGCAATACTGGGACGACCAGCAAACCCAAACGCTACCTGAAAACCCCGAACAGCAGCAGCTGTTGGCCGAAAGCATGGGCTTTGCCGATTACGAAGAATTTTCAGGTAGCCTCAACGCACAACGCGCCCAGGTAAGCGCCCAGTTCAACCAAACCTTGAGCAGCCCCGAAGAGAGCGATAGCGAGGCCGAACAGCCGCTGGCCGGGCTGTGGCAAGACGATGCCGCAGCTGCCGAATGGACGGCGCAGCTGGCCGATTTGGGCTTTGCCAACGCGCCCGAAGCTGCCGAGCGGCTGGCGCATATCCGCAGCAGCAGCCGCTATCGGCATTTGTCGGCCCGCGCCCAGCAGCGTTTCGACGCCGTGCTGCCGCGCGTGGTGGCCGCCGCCGCCGAAAGCAGCCGCCCCGAAGCCGCCCTGCCGCGCCTGCTCGACTTTCTCGACAGCATTAGCCGCCGCTCCGCCTATCTCGCCTTTTTGCAGGAATACCCCGCCGCGCTCGCCCAAGTGGCCGAACTCATGGCGCAAAGCCCCTGGCTGGCCGAATATTTGCAGCAACACCCCGTGCTGCTGGACGAATTATTGTCCGCCCAATTAATGGAACACCCCAACTGGCCGCAATTCATCGGCACGCTTTCAGGTAGCCTCCAAGCCGCCGGCGACCCCGAAGCCAAAATGGACGTGCTGCGCCGCTTCAAACACGCCCAAACCTTCCGCCTGGCCGTGCAGGATTTGGCCGGCCTCTGGCCGCTCGAAGCCCTGAGCGACCAGCTCTCCTACTTGGCCGACATCCTGCTCGAACACACCATGTGGCAAGTATGGCAGGCCATGCCCAAAACCCACCGCCCCATCCCCCGCTTCGCCATCATCGGCTACGGCAAGCTCGGCGGCAAAGAGCTGGCCTACGGCTCCGATTTGGATTTGGTGTATCTGTATGACGACAGCGCGCCCGAAGCCGCCGACATCTACAGCAAATACGCCCGCCGCCTCACCACCTGGCTCTCCGGCAACACCGGCGCCGGCAGCCTCTACCAAACCGACCTGCGCCTGCGCCCCAACGGCGACAGCGGCTTCCAAGCCCACAGCCTCGAAGCCTTCGCCAAATACCAGCACGAAAACGCCTGGATCTGGGAACACCAAGCCCTCAGCAGGGCCCGTTTCGTGGCCGGCAGCCCCGAAGTGGGTCGCAAATTTGAAGCCGTCCGCCGCCAAATCCTCAGCCTGCCGCGCGAAGAAAACCCGCTGCGGCAGGAAGTCGCCCAAATGCGCAGCAAAATGCTGCCCACCCACCCCGCCCGCGAAGACAACGTGAAATACGCCCGCGGCGGCGTGGTGGACGTGGAATTCATCGTGCAATTCTTCGTACTGCTCCATGCCCGGCAGTATCCCGAGCTGTTGGAAAACTACGGCAACATCGCCCTGCTCGATATGGCCGCCCGCCGCGGCCTGCTCAGCCAAGATGCCGCCGCGCGCACCGCCGCCGCCTACCGCCACTACCGCCAAGTACAACACCGCCAGCAGCTGCACGGCGCCGGCGCAGTACAAGTAGACGACACCCTGCGCGAACACTACGAACAAGTGGCTGCACTGTGGCGCCAAGTATTCGGTGAAGAGATTCGGGCATAAGTAACAAAAAAGGTGCTAAAGCCCCCCGCAAGCCTTATCCTGCAAGG
>NZ_DBHKXY010000058.1:0-30187 GCF_057315495.1 Eikenella sp. | reverse complement strand
TTCATGTTTCAGTATTCTCCTGGAAATACTGTAAACAACGCTACGGGTTTCTACATTTTAGCTTTGCAGAAACTTTACAGCGTTTTCAGGTAGCCCTTTCCGTCGCACTCGCATCTCAACCATAAAAATTCACATATATAACAACAAATAACAATCAAAATAGCAATTAATCAAGCCAAATCTAATCCAATATCAAACTTTGGCACGCTTTATGCTTATTCACTATCGAAATTTCTTTTTCTACCTATCTAAACTATCCCAACAATTATTAGGACACTAAATACAATGGCTACAGCAGTGAGAAAATTATCCCGTAACAACAAATCCCGCAGCAAACGCAGCGGCAGTAGTGGCGGCGGCGCATCGCGCGCAGTCGGTCTGCTGCTGGCTCTGATTCTGGTGGGCGGCGGTGTTTATGCCTATATGAACCCGGAAATCATCGAGCAAGCAAAATCCATGGTCGGCTTGGCCGAGCCGGCCGCTGAAGGCGGTATGGGCGCAACTGCCCCGCAGGCACCTGCTGCCCCCACCATCACCGATCCGCAAGCCGTTGAGGCGCTGAATATGGCGAAGGTATGGGTGGAAACCCGCTTGGCCAAAGGCACTCGCTTAAATGAAATCAACGAAGCAATCGATGTGCCCGCCGGTCAGAAAGCATTCTGGCAGAGCATTACCCTCAGCCAAGGCGCGATTACCGCTATCCCGGCCGGCAGCACTGCCGATCGTGCGGTTCTCTTGCTGCCGATGCAATCGCAAGGCCAGTTGATTTGGGCTTGTGCCGGCGATATCCCACAGGCTATCGAAAGCATCTGCGCCCAGTAAAAGTTACTCTCTAGCTGTTCTTTTAGGCTGCTTGATTTTTCAGGTAGCCTGCTTTTTTCCTACATGCTTTGTATGGCTAAAGCTTAGTGGATTCCACTCCAATCAGCGCCAGGTGACGAGCCGCAAAGAGGCTGTGGTCTGCGCAAACAACACTGCACCGGTTTAAATCGAACCCTCCATGCCCTTTCCATACCAAACAAAAGGCTACCTGAAACTTTTCAGGTAGCCTTTTGCTATATCACTTGCTTTAAATCTGCCCCCGCTCACTCACGCAGCTCTTTGGGCAGCACAAACACAATACTCTCTTCTTCCCCTTCGCCTTCCCGCACCGTTTCAAAGCCCCAACTGTGCACGGTGTCCACCACCTCTTGCACCAGCACCTCCGGTGCGGAGGCTCCAGCCGTAATCCCTACTCGTTCTTTGCCGACAAACCATTCCTTTTTCAGGTAGCCTACATTGTCCACCATATAAGCATCCACGCCATGTTGTGCGGCCACTTCGCGCAAACGGTTGCTATTAGAAGAATTGGGCGAGCCCACCACCACCACCACATCGCTGGCTGCCGCCAGCTGCTTCACCGCCTCTTGGCGGTTAGTGGTGGCATAGCAAATGTCTTCCTTGTGTGGGCTACGGATATTGGGGAAACGCGCCCGCAGCGCATCGATGATTCCTTTGGTTTCATCAATCGACAGCGTGGTTTGGCTCACGTGCGCCAACTTATCTGGATTGCGTACTTCCAAATCAGCCACATCCGCCACTGTTTCCACCAACAGTATGCTGCCCGGCGGCAGCTGCCCCATGGTGCCCTCCACTTCCGGGTGGCCGGCATGGCCGATCATGATGATTTGATAGCCATGCCCATCCAAGCGCGCCACTTCGCGGTGCACCTTGGTAACCAGTGGGCAAGTAGCATCAAACACACGAAAACCGCGCTCCGCCGCTTCCTCCTGCACCGCCTTGGATACGCCGTGTGCCGAATAAATCAGCGTGGCGCCGGGCGGCACCTCCACCAATTCCTCCACAAAAATGGCTCCTTTGGCGCGCAAATTGTCTACCACGAACTTATTGTGCACCACTTCGTGCCGCACATAAATCGGCGCGCCAAACAGCTCCAATGCCCGCTCCACAATATTGATGGCACGGTCCACCCCCGCGCAAAAGCCGCGCGGATTGGCCAGCATAATGGTTTTCGCCATGTTTTTTCCTCTGAGTGTGGTTGGTCTAGCTATCACTGAAGCTGACGCTTTCAGGTAGCCTGATTACGCTTGCCATGACGGAAACCGTCAATTACGAACAATGCTGCGCCAATACAGATAAAACTATCGGCCACATTAAATGCCGGATAGTAGTGATTATTCCAATAAAACAACAAGAAATCGATGACATGGCCGTAGTTGATGCGGTCGATAACATTGCCGATAGCACCGCCGATAATCATCGCTGCCGCCACATCGCCCAAGCGGCCGAATTTCCCCGAACGGATACCCAATGCCAAATACAGCGTTACCACCGCTGCCAAGCCGGCAAACAGGTATTTCTGCCAGCCAGAAGCACCGGCCAAGAAACTAAACGCCGCACCCGGGTTGTACACATGCGTCAAATCGAAAAAACCCTCGATCACCGGCTCGCGCCAGTTATACACAATATGATCCAACACCCACAGCTTGCTCCACTGATCCAACACCACCACCAAAGCAGCCAGCAAAGCATACGGCCACAGCCGGAACCACGAAACTTCTTTCATATTCATCATTACCCAACAGATAAAAAAGTGGCCGCATTTTACTATAAAGCGCCAGTAGGCAGCGAAACTTATGCCCCAAGCCTGGTCGTGCAAACCGATGCACCACCATCAGGCTACCTGAAACCACTATTGCAACATAATTGCCCAACCTTCTCTTTTATTAAATAAAAAACCTATTGCCAGGCTAATTGGTTTCCATTACCATACACCAATAATACTGATTATCAATAGAACAACTATTTTCAAGGGGGGCGCACCCATGTTTGTTTGCGTTTGTAATGCCATTTCCGACCGCCAAATCAAAGAAACGGTTGCCGCTGGAGCCACCAGCCTTACCGACCTGCAAAACGCCTTGGGCGTGGCCACCTGCTGCGGCTGCTGCGCCGACTTGGCCGTTTCCTACCTAGGCAACCACAGTGAAAACCATCAGGCTGCTGCCGGCAAAAACAGCCTGCAATAGCTACCTTGCCGCCGCTGGGCTACCAGCCCGGCAAACCCTACCCACACATTGACACTGCTGCCGTATTACGGCAGCATTTTGCTTTTCAGGTAGCCTCAACAATACACATCATGGACTTATTCAATACCCGTTCCGTTACCTTCGAGCAGCCCACCGCCATGCTGCGCGCCTGCCACGGCAAAGTAAAACGCTTCTGCAGCCAGCTGCACGCCCTGCCCGACTATCTGCAACAGCACGGCTACAACACAGTAGTCGAACAAGCCGTTACCCAAATCCGTCACTATTTCAACGTAGCCGCCCCGCTGCACCACCAAGACGAAGAAGAAGATTTCTTTCCCCTGCTGCTGCAATACGCCCCCGAAGCCAAGGCGCTGATCCAAGAATTGGAAAGCGAACACCAATCCCTGCACAGCAGCTGGGATTTGCTCAACCAACACCTGGCCTCCCTCTCCAACGGCACACCGCTCAACCTCGAACTCATCGCCCGCTTCACTGCCGGCTACGACTTCCACATTCCGCGCGAAGAGCAGCTGTTCGACCTAGGCGACCAAAAAATTCCCGAAGCCGAACTGCACATCATCGGCAAGCGCATGGCCGCCAGGCGGCAAGGATAAGGGCTGAGTGCCGTTCGACAGTAAGATTAAAAAGGCTACCTGAAAATCCAGGCTTCGCAGACACGTGCAAAACCTGCTTTCAGGTAGCCTTCTTTGTCAAAAGAACCAATCAAACTTAGCCGCCACAAACGCCGCAGCAGCCGCTTTCGGTGGTCTCACCATTATTACTGTCGGCATTGTTAAGCACCTTCAGCTCGATGTCCTCCTGCACTTGTGGTGCATTGTTATCGGCAGCTTCAGGCTGAAGGTTTTCGTTTTGGCTCATTGCTTTTCCTTTCATCGGACGTGTGGGTAGAGAAATATACACCGTAATTTCAAGGCTGTTTGTCGGCAGCGGCCTCTTGCTGCTCCGCTTCCTCTGCAGTCTGCGTGTTCAACGGAGTGGCAATTTGATCTTGCTCGGCTACTTCATCTGCCAAAGCCAGAGCAGGTTCGCCAACTGGCTGATCGGTTTCACCCGCATCTGCTACCTCAGTATTGCCCGCATCAGCACCATTTTCGCCACGCACATTGTGGCTATAGTCTTTCGGTGGGCTGGGCTGCTTGCCTTCCATGATTTCCAGCACTTGATCGCGGTCGATGGTTTCCCATTCCATCAAGGCTTTGCACATGGTTTCCATCTTGTCGCGGTTTTCATCCAAAATTTTGTAGGCCACCGCATATTGCTCGTCCAAAATGCGGCGGATTTCGGCATCCACATCCTGCTGGGTTTTCTCAGAAATATGCTGCGAGCGGGTAATGCTGCGGCCAAGGAACACTTCGCCTTCATTTTCGGCATACACCATCACACCCATTTTTTCGCTCATGCCATAGCGCGTCACCATTTCGCGCGCTATCTGCGTGGCGCGTTCGAAATCGTTGGACGCGCCGGTGGAAATGCGGCCGACAAAAATATCTTCGGCAATGCGTCCGCCAAACAGGATGGCCAGCTGGCTGAGCATTTGGTCTTTATACATCGAAATGCGGTCGCGCTCCGGCAGCTGCCAGGTCAAGCCCAGCGCACGGCCGCGCGGCATAATGGTTACTTTATGCACCGGATCGGTAAACGGCAGGCTCTCGGCCACGATGGCATGGCCGGCTTCGTGATAAGCGGTGGCGCGTTTCTCGTCTTCGTGCATCACCATGCTGCGCCGCTCGGGGCCCATATAGATTTTGTCTTTGGCATCTTCAAAGTCGCTCTGATCGACTTTGATTTTATTGCGACGACCGGCAAACAGTGCAGCCTCATTCACCAAGTTGGCCAAATCCGCGCCGGAAAAACCGGGTGTGCCGCGCGCCAGCGATACCAAATCCACCGAAGCATCAAGTGGCACTCGTTTGGCGTGCACTTTCAAAATCTGCTCGCGACCGCGGATATCGGGCAGCGGCACCACCACTTGGCGGTCGAAACGGCCGGGGCGCTGCAAAGCCGGATCGAGCACGTCCGGTCGGTTGGTAGCGGCAATCACGATAACAGTCTGATTGCTTTCAAAACCATCCATCTCCACCAAGAGCTGGTTCAAGGTTTGTTCGCGTTCATCGTTGCCGCCGCCCAAACCGGCACCACGCTGGCGGCCCACGGCATCGATTTCATCGATAAAGATGATACAAGGCGCATTTTTCTTGGCCTGCTCAAACATATCGCGCACGCGGGAAGCACCCACGCCCACGAACATTTCCACAAAATCCGAGCCGGAGATGCTGAAAAACGGCACGCCTGCTTCGCCGGCAATCGCCTTGGCCAGCAAGGTCTTACCCGTACCCGGACTACCGGCCAGCAAAATTCCGCGCGGCACACGGCCGCCCAAACTCTGATAACGGTTCGGCGCTTGGAGATAGTCCACGATTTCCTGCACTTCTTCTTTCGCCTCGTCGCAACCGGCCACATCGGCAAAGGTTACGCGGTTGGCATCTTTATCCAGCAGCCGGGCACGGCTTTTACCGAAGGAAAACGCCCCGCCTTTGCCCCCGCCGCCGTTTTGCATACGCAAAAAGTAGAACCAAGCGCCAATCAGCAACAATACCGGCAACAGGCTGGTAAAGAAAATA
Organism: Eikenella sp.; assembly: GCF_057315495.1. Taxonomy (NCBI): domain Bacteria; kingdom Pseudomonadati; phylum Pseudomonadota; class Betaproteobacteria; order Neisseriales; family Neisseriaceae; genus Eikenella; species Eikenella sp. Next base: position 24,519 of record NZ_DBHKXY010000058.1, on the reverse strand, counting down.
TTGCTCCACAGACCGGGCTTTTCTTCGGGAATGTAGCGGAAATCAACATTTTTATCCTGCAGCATCGTCAGGAGTTTGTCGTCCATCGGCGCATTGGTGTAGAACTTGGATTTGTCGGTGCGCTCGCCTTTGATCACATAACCACTCAGCAGCGTGCCTTCAATATCCACCTTGGCCACTTCGCCTTTGTTTACCTGCTGGATAAACTGCGAATAGTTGATTAGCTGTTTGTCTTCCCTCTTGCCTAGCAACGTTTGGGCCGAGGCAAGCAGCACCCCGGCCAGAAACAGCCAAACCAAAATCGTCCTCATGGTGTTACGCACGGTAACAAGCTCCTAACTATATAAAATGCCACAAATAAAAAACAGATGATAACCAGCACTTTGCTGATTACCGCTTATTCCTGCCCAGCAGATATACCTCGCTGGAACGGCTGCGCGAGGCCTTGGGCTTGCGCACCTGCACTTGGGCAAACACCCCGCGCATGGCCTGCATATATTCCTGAAAACCCGCGCCCTGAAACACTTTCACCAGCATATTGCCGCCGGTTTTCAGATGCTCGGCGGCAAAATCCAGGGCCAGCTCGCACAAAACATAGCTGCGCGCCTGATCGGTTACCGCATTGCCCGACATATTGGGTGCCATATCGCAAATTACAAGGTCTAGTGCGCGGCCTTCGAGCAGGTTTTCCAACTCCTCCAGCACCTCGTTTTCGCGGAAATCGCCTTGGATAAACGATACACCGGCAATCGGCTCCATCGGCAAAATATCCAGGGCAAACACCCTGCCCTGCGCCCCCGCCAGCTTAACCGCCACCTGCGACCAGCTGCCCGGTGCGCTGCCCAAATCGGCCAGCACCGTGCCGTTTTTAATCAACTTGTCTTTTTCGTTGATTTCCAGCAATTTGTATGCCGCCCGGGCACGGTAGCCGTCTTTTTGCGCCTGATGCACATAGGGGTCGTTCACGTGCTCGTTCAACCAACTTTTGGAGGATTTGGAACGGGTTGCCATCATCAATCCCAATCAAAGAAACGGCCGCATTGTAGCCGATAAGGCTACCTGAAAACCACAATCGGGGTTTCAGGTAGCCTTCTGATGCGCTAATCCAAGGGCTCAAACATTAAAGCTTTCGCCGCAACCGCATTCGTTTTTCACGTTCGGGTTGGCGAACTTAAAGCCTTCCTGCAAGCCTTCTTTGGTGAAGTCCAGTTCGGTGCCGTCGAGATACACATGGCTTTTTGGATCAACAAACACTTTCACGCCATGCCCTTCAAATACCAAATCATCAGGCAGGATTTCGTCGGCAAATTCCAGCGTATAGGCCATGCCGGAGCAGCCGCTGGTTTTCACGCCGATGCGGATACCTTCGCCTTTGCCGCGCTTGGTGAGGAAGCTGCGGATATGGTCGGCAGCGTTTGGTGTGAGTGTAATCATGGGGTTTCCTTTGTTTTCGATTTTTGAAGAGACTACCTGAAAAACAGTATCAGGGTTTCAGGCAGCCTTTCGATTAAGGTTTAGCGCTATCCGGCCGTACCGCCACTGGCGTTCTCGTGCGGGCGGCGCAGTCGATGATTTCGTCTTTTTCCAAACGGCCTGCCCGGTTGTATGCCTGCAGGCGGGTAACAGTGCCGTTCCGGTAGAGCAGGCGCAGGCGCAATGTGCCGTCCGACAGGTAGCCGTTCGACCAACCTTCAATCTCGCCCTGTGCGTTATAGCTGTGCCGGGTGCGGACTCTGCCGTTTGGATGGAATATTTCCAACTGCGGGAGCCGGACGTTTTTGATCACGACCTGTCTATCTCCCCCGGGCGGCCAACGGTATTTGCCGTCGAGCAGGCCTTCCGGCAGCGGCGGGAGGATGCAGGCATGCTGTTTTTCGCACATCCGCAGGCTCTCTTCATTTTCCGCCGTGAGCGCGGGTAGGTTGCCGACGGAGACGGCACAACCAACCAGCAGCAATACGGTAGGGATTGGAAGAAGCAATTTGTTTGCATAAGGCCTCGTTGTTCGAGCGGCGGATATAGCGGATTAAAATCGCCATGCAAGGGCGTTGACCCGCCTTGACGTACTGCCTGCACGCCCTGAGGCTCGCTGCTTTTAACCCACTTATTTTCAGGTAGCCTTACTTTGCCGCCTGCTGCCGCTTTGCCCAGCTCACGGCGGCCTGCATGGCGGCGCGTGCCTGCGGGCTGTTTTTCCAGCAGGTGCTGCCGGTGAGCGCCGCGCCCTGTTGCAGCATATCGTCCACATCGGCGGCGGCCAGTTTGGCCACGTCGTCCAAGCCCATTTGCTGCAAGCGTTGCAGCACGGTTTTGCCGATGCCTTTTTCGGCGAGCAGGGATTGGGTTTCTTCGAGGGTAAACATGGGTTTGTTCCGTGTTGGTATCGGCAGGTTTTTTGGGGCAGGCTACCTGAAAACCGTCAGGCAGTGAACCGGTCATACACGGCATCGATGTCGGCGCAGGCGCGTTGCCGGAAAATTCGGTTGCGCTGAAACCATCAGTTTCAGGTAGCCTATTTCAGCTGGCTGTCCTTGCTACCGCGCCGGTTGTAGGCGGAGCGGAATTGCTGTTGTTTATCGACCTCTTCTTGGCAGGCAATGCACAACTGCACGCCGGGCAGGGCGCGGCGGCGGGCTTCGGGAATCGGCCCGCCGCATTCGGCGCATTCGCGGGCGCTTTTGCCGGAGGGCAGGTTTTGCCGGGCGGCAGCCAATGCGTCATCTAAATTGGCGTCGATTTGCGCCTGTTCCGCGCCGTCGGGCGCCCAGCCGCCGGCCATATTACGCGCCTTTTTTCTTTTTATAATCCGCCACGGCGGCTTTCACCGCGTCTTCCGCCAAAATCGAGCAGTGGATTTTCACGGGCGGCAGTTCCAATTCTTCGGCAATTTCGCTGTTTTTAATCGCCAGCGCGTCATCCAGGCTTTTGCCTTTGACCCACTCGGTAATCAGGCTGGAAGAAGCGATGGCGGAGCCACAGCCATAGGTTTTGAATTTGGCGTCTTCGATGATGCCCTCGTCGTTCACTTTGATTTGCAGACGCATTACGTCGCCGCAGGCGGGCGCGCCCACCATGCCGGTGCCAACATTGTTGTCGTCTTTATCAAGTGTGCCGACGTTGCGGGGGTTTTCGTAGTGGTCGATGACTTTGTCGCTGTATGCCATGATGTGTTTCCTTATTAAAAATTATGATGGTTTGTGATGGGGCTGGGGCTACCTGAAACGGAGTTTCTGCGAAGCTCAAACGGGGTGGCTAAATTTTGCACGCACCGCCTTCGCAACCGTCATCGTTGTTTTCGGGGTCGGTACCGCCTTCTACGGTGATGCCATCGAAGTCTTCGAGTAGGGCATCCAAATTATCAAGGTCTAGCTCTTGGTCGTTCATGGTTTACACTCTAGATTTGGAGATTGTGGCTTTATAGGTCATCTGAGGAAGTCTTTGGACTTTCAGACGGCCTCTTTTTGGTTTAACGGGTCACCTACGTTTGCTATCAGATTAACTCTAATGGGAAAACATAAACCTTCCTAAGCTCTCCGTTTTTGTCTTCCTGTTGCGCAGAATATGGAGAACTAGATAATCTAACCTTTCCTTCGTATTTATAGCTATTAGGTGCATCATTAGAAAAAAGGTAGATGTCTACGTTATTCATATTTGACTCAGAGAGAGTCTTATTTTGTGAGAAATTAATATCTTGGTCACCAACTTGCCCCATACCAGTGTAGTGCAGAATTCTCTTACCATTAACAACCTTCCATTCATCATGATAAATAGAATCTGTTGTGGAAGAAGTCGTGTTATGGACTAAAACGAGAGAGTTAGTTTGATGGCCCCTTCTCATTCCTCCGGAGTTTGACACTTTAAACCGATCCATTAACTCTCGATTAGTCAGTATATTACCAACAACAAGATTCTTGATTGGCATTATTTTCTCTTTCAAATTGTGTTTAAAATATCAATGTTCCGCCCACTCCACTATGCTCAAATCAATCCCTTCCTTAAACATTTCCCACAGCGGCGACAGTTCGCGCAGTTTGCCGATTTTGGATTTAATCAGTTCTGCTGCAAACTGCACTTCTTCTTCGGTGGTCATGCGGCCGAAGGTGATGCGCAGGGATGAGTGTGCCAATTCATCGTTGCGGCCGAGCGCGCGCAGGACGTAGCTGGGTTCGAGCGAGGCGGAGGTACAGGCGGAGCCGCTGGATACGGCGAGTTCTTTGACTGCCATAATCAGGCTTTCGCCTTCGACGAAGTTGAAGCTGACGTTCAGGTTGTTCGGGGCGCGGTGTTCGAGGTCGCCGTTGATATAGACTTCTTCGATGCCTTCGATGCCTTTGAGGAAGATGTCGCGCAGTTTGCGGTAGTGCGCCATGTCTTGCTCGAGTTCTTCTTTGGCGATGCGGAAGGCTTCGCCCATGCCGACGATTTGGTGGGTCGGCAGGGTGCCGCTGCGGAAGCCGCGTTCGTGACCACCGCCGTGCATTTGGGCTTCGAGGCGGACGCGCGGTTTGCGGCGGACGTACAGTGCGCCGATGCCTTTGGGGCCATACGCTTTGTGGCCGGACATGGACAGCAAGTCGATTTTAGCGGCTTCGACATCAACAGGCACTTTACCGCAGGCTTGGGCGCCATCAACGTGGAAGATGATTTTGCGTTCGCGGCAGATTTCGCCGATGGCAGGAATGTCTTGCACTACGCCGATTTCGTTGTTTACCCACATCACGGAAATCAGGATGGTGTCGGGGCGGATGGCGGCTTTGAGTTCTTCCAAATCAATCAGGCCGTTTTCTTGTACGCCGAGGTAGGTTACTTCAAAGCCTTGGCGTTCGAGTTCACGCATGGTGTCGAGCACGGCTTTGTGTTCGGTTTTGACGGTGATGAGGTGTTTGCCTTTGGATTGGTAGAAGTGCGCCGCGCCTTTGATGGCGAGGTTGTCGGACTCGGTCGCGCCGCTGGTGAAGACGATTTCTTTGGAGTCGGCATTAATCAGGGCGGCGATGTCGGCACGGGCTTTTTCCACTGCTTCTTCCGCCGTCCAGCCGAATGCGTGGCTGTTGGACGCGGGGTTGCCGAAGATGTCGCTCAAATAAGGAATCATTTTTTCGGCTACGCGTTTGTCTACGGGAGTAGTGGCGGCATAGTCGAGGTAGATGGGGGTTTGTTTGGTCATGGTTTTCTCTGTTTGGTATGTGGTTGTGTCATTAATTCATAGCTGTAGCACATTTTCAAAGCGGCGAGCCTGTGCCGCAGAAATAAATATGTGCCTTAGCTATAGCGGATATGGGTAAGGCTGATGGCAGTATCATGATGGTGGTGGCCATTCCTTTTATCAAGCACGTCTTGCAGGGAGACGCTGCTCAGGTAGCCTTGGATGGTTTGGTTGAGACTTTCCCACAAATCATGCGTGAGGCAGGGCGTGCCGTGATGGCAGTTGGTTTGGCCGCCGCAGCGGGTGGCATCCAGCTTGTCTTCGGCGGCATAGATAATTTCGGCAACATTGATGCCGTCGGGCTGGCGGCTGAGTAAATAGCCACCACCGGGCCCGCGCACGCTTTCTACCAGCCCGGCGCGGCGCAGTTTGCCGAAAAGCTGCTCAAGGTAGGATAGGGAAATATTCTGCCGGCCGCTGATAGCGTTGAGGCTGACGGGGTTTTCGCGCCCGTACAGCGCCAAATCAAGCATGGCGGTTACGGCAAAACGGCCTTTGGTGGTTAATCGCATAGGGCTATGGTCTTGTTGCATCAAGGGGATGCGGATTTTCCAATACCCAAGTGATTTAGTCAAGTATAGATACTGCCCGGAATGAAAGCAGGCTACCTGAAAACGACGTTTCGGCGCAGCCGAAGCAGAGTTTCTGCGAAGCTAAACCTAGCTCCGGCTTTTTCAGGTAGCCTTCACATCCGACACAGGGCTTATTGTGCTTTCGCCTGCCAAGTGTCGCGCAAACCCACCGTTTTGTTAAACACGGGCTTGCCCTTCACATGGTCTTTGCGGTCGGTAACGAAATAGCCCAGTCGCTCAAACTGCCAGCGGCTCTCGGGCGGCAAATCGTTGGCGGAGGCTTCGACCCAGGCTTGGATTTCGCGCACGGATTCGGGGTTGAGAAAGTTAGTGAAAGGCAGGTATTCGCCGTCTGCGCCGCGTACGGCGTCGGGGCGCGGTTCAGTGAACAGGCGGTCGTACAGGCGCACAGTGGCGGGTACGGCATGTTCGGCCGAGAGCCAATGGATAACGCCTTTCACTTTGCGGCCTTCTGGGTTTTTGCCCAAGGTGTCGTAATCCAAGCTGCATTTGAGCTCAACGATGTTGCCGCTGGCGTCTTTCACCACTTCGTCGCACTTCATCACATAGCTGTGGCGCAGGCGCACTTCGCCGCCGGGCGTCAGGCGTTTCCAGCCTTTGGGCGGGTTTTCACTGAAATCGTCGGCTTCGATATAGAGCGTCGACGAAATCGACAGTTCACGGCTGCCCATGTCTTCGCGGTTCGGGTGATACGGCGCGATGCGGCTTTCGGCTTGGGCTGCATCGTAGTTGGTGAGCGTTACCTTGATCGGATTCAACACGGCCATCATGCGCGGGGCGGAATTTTCCAACTCTTCGCGAATCGCGCCTTCCAACACACTCATATCAACGATGTTTTCCGATTTGGAAATACCGGCACGTTTAGCAAACAGACGCAGGCCTTCGGGCGTGTAACCGCGGCGGCGCATACCGGAAATGGTCGGCATACGCGGATCATCCCAGCCGGCAACGTGGCCGTCTGAAACCAGTTGGTTCAGCTTGCGTTTGGACGTGATGGAATACAAAAGCTCCAAACGGGAAAACTCGTATTGGCGCGGACGTGTGGCGTGCGGTGCGGGGATGTTGTCCAACACCCAGTCGTAAAGCGGGCGGTGGGCTTCAAATTCGAGCGTACACAAGGAATGCGTGATGCCTTCGATGGCATCGGAAATGCAATGCGTGTAGTCGTACATCGGATAGATGCACCATTTGTCGCCGGTGTTGTGGTGATGGGCGCGGCGGATACGGTAGATGACGGGGTCGCGCATATTGATGTTGCCTGAAGCCATGTCGATTTTCAGGCGCAAGGTTTTGCTGCCGTCGGGGAATTCGCCGTTTTTCATGCGTGTGAACAAATCGAGGTTTTCTTCGATGCTACGCTCGCGGTAAGGGCTGTTTTTGCCCGCTTGGGTCAGCGTGCCGCGGTATTCGCGAATTTGTTCCGGCGTTAAATCATCCACATACGCTTTACCGTCTTTGATCAGGCCGACGGCGTAGTCATAAAGCTGGTCGAAATAATTGGAAGCGAAACGCGGCTCGCCCGCCCAATGAAAACCGAGCCACTCAACATCTTCTTTGATGGCATTAACGTATTCGTCGTTTTCTTTTTCGGGGTTGGTGTCGTCGAAACGCAGGTTGCACAAGCCGTCGTAAATATAGGCCAAACCGAAGTTCAGACAGATGGATTTGGCATGGCCGATGTGCAGGTAGCCGTTGGGCTCGGGCGGGAAGCGGGTTTGGATGGCGCTGTGTTTGCCGCTTTTGAGGTCTTCTTCAATAATGGTGCGGATGAAATGGTTATCGGCGAATTGGTCTTTATTAAGCATGGTTTGGGCTACCTGAAAATAATTATAGTCGGGCGGATTTTACCTGAAAGCGCGGGCGGCTGTCAGATGCGGCGTTGGCTAAAATTTTTCAGGTAGCCTTTGATAACGCAGAGGCTACCTGAAAAACGCGAACCAAAACTAATCGGCCAGCGAAAAATTCGGATGCGCCAGCAACTCGGCTTTTTTGGCGGCGAAGCCTGCGGCGTCGATGGCACGGGTGGCGTGCTCGAGCAGGCGCACGCGGAAGCCTTCGGCCAGCGCGTCGGCAATGCTGAAATACACGCAGAAATCAGCAGCCAACCCCGCCACGTCAATATCGGTTACGCCGTGGGCGCGCAGGTAGGCGGCAAGCTGGGTGCTGCTGCGGCGGCCGTTGTCGTAAAACGCGCTGTAGCTGTCGGTGTGCTTGTCCATGCCCTTGCGGAATACGGCGGCGATGGGCGTGGTGTTGAGCTCGGGATGAAACGCCGCGCCGCTGCTGCCGGCAATGCAGTGGTCCGGCCACAGCACTTGCTCCAAACCGTGCAGATTGATGACGTCGAACGGCTTTTTACCGGCATGGGCGGAGGCAAAGCTCTCGTGCCCGGCGGGATGCCAGTCTTGCGAGGCTACCACCAGCGGGTAGCTGCCGATAATCCGGTTTACCGGCTCGACAATGGCATCGCCCTCAGCCACAGGCAGGCGGCCGCCAGGCATGAAGTCGTTTTGAATATCGACCAGAAGAAGGGCTCGCATGGTTTTCTCCTCAGTTAAATAGCTTTCAGGTAGCCTGCTTGCCCACAGGCTAGCTGAAAATCCGGCAAGCTACACGCCGCGCAGCAATTCGTTCACGCTGGTTTTAGCGCGGGTTTGCGCGTCCACTTTCTTCACGATCACGGCGCAGTAGAGGCTGTGCGTGCCGTCTTTAGCCGGCAGGCTGCCCGACACCACCACCGAGCCGGCAGGCACACGGCCGTAGTGGATTTCGCCGGTTTCGCGGTCGTAGATTTTGGTGGATTGCCCGATATACACGCCCATGGAAATCACGCTGCCCTCTTCCACAATCACGCCTTCCACGATTTCGCTGCGCGCGCCGATGAAGCAGTTGTCTTCAATAATGGTGGGCGCGGCCTGTAACGGCTCGAGCACGCCGCCGATGCCCACGCCGCCGCTCAGGTGCACGTTTTTGCCGATTTGTGCGCAAGAGCCCACGGTGGCCCAAGTGTCTACCATCGTGCCTTCGTCCACATAGGCGCCGATATTCACATAAGAAGGCATCAGCACCACGTTTTTGCCGATGAAGCTGCCGCGGCGCGCCACGGCGCCGGGCACAGCGCGGAAACCGGCTACCTGAAACTGCTGCGGAATCCAATCGGCGAACTTGGTGGGCACTTTGTCGAAATATTTGCTCACCCCGTCGCTGGACACTTCGTTATCGGCAATGCGGAAGGAAAGCAACACGGCTTTTTTCACCCACTCGTTCACTTTCCACTGCCCCACGCCCTGCCTCTCGGCCACGCGCAGGCTGCCGGAATCGAGCTGATAAAGCGTATCGAGCACAGCTTCTTTCACTTCGGCGGAAACGCTGCACGGAGTAATTTCGGCGCGCTGTTCAAACGCGGTTTCGATGATGTTTTGTAGAAACATGATTTCTCCTTGTGGTGATGGGTGATACGGCGGATTCACTTCACTTTATGCGGCGGCATAATCGCTCGCCGAACAGAAAAACAGGTTTATCCGCCATAGAGTAAGCGGGAGGCTACCTGAAATTTTCAGGTAGCCTGTAATCTCAAACAGCCGATATTGTGCCATGTAACGCGCGTCTTGCGAACAGATTTCAGTGTTCACCCCTCCTTGCCGAACCATGCGCCTTGCTGTTGGAGCAGGCGCTGGCCGACGGGCTCGGCAAGTGTTTGCGCGGTCAGGCGGTTTAATTCGGTCTGGAAATCGTCAAACGTCATCAGCTCCGAACCAAAACGCGCCAGATGCGGCGTGTCTTGCTGGCAGTCGATCAAGGCGATGCCGCAGCGCTGCAAAAATGGTACAGCATGGGCAAAAGCGATTTTCGAGGCATCGTTCTGCCAGGCAAACATCGATTCGCCGAAAAACACCCGCCCGATCTGCACGCCATAAAGTCCGCCGGCCAACAGCAGATGCCCGCCCTCATCGGGATACCAGCATTCAAACGAATGCGCACGGCCGATGCGGTGCAGCTCGTTGTAGACTACCTGAAACGCCGGTGCGATCCAGCTGCCGCCCTGATGCGGCCTGGGCGTGGCGGCGCAGGCGGAAATCACGGCATGGAAGTTTTGATTGACCGTTACCGCATAATGCCGGTTGCGCATGGTCTTGGCCAGCGAGCGGCCGATGTGCAGCCGCTGGGGCTGCAACACCGTACGCGGGGCGGTGGCAAACCAAAAAAACAGGCCATCTTCCTCAAACCACGGGAAGATGCCCTGTTGATAGGCTGCCAAAAGTCGCTGCGCGGTCAAATCCCGGCTCACTGCCACCAAGCCGTCGTGTTCGGCAATGGCCAAGCGCGGGTCGGGAAACTGCAAACAGCCTTCCGACAACAAAGGAATATTTAGAGCCATAAAGGCTACCTTTCAGAGCCGTGAGGCTACCTGAAAATGCCGCCTGCTTATAAATGGTGTTTCTGCTGACAATCGCCGCACACGCCATACAGATACAGCGCGTGATCCACGATGCGGTAGCCGTTATCTTCGGCAATTTTGCCTTGCAGGCTTTCGATGGTGGGGTTGTGAAATTCGGTCACTTTGCCGCATTTCACGCACACGATGTGGTCGTGGTGGTCGCCCTTGTTCAGCTCGTACACCGCCTTACCGCTCTCGAAATGGTGGCGCAATAGAATATCGGCCTGTTCGAACTGGGTTAAAACACGGTAAATGGTGGCCACGCCGATTTCAACGCCCTCTTCCAGGAGGATGCGGTACACGTCTTCCGCGCTCAGGTGCTCTTCGGCGTGGGTTTCAAACAAATCCAAAATCTTCAGGCGCGGGCCGGTTACTTTCAGGCCGCTGCCTTTGAGTTGTGCAATATTGTTTTCCATGATGTATGATGTTCTGTCGCTCAAATTTATCAGCAACCGTTATAATACGCATTTTTAAGGCACTTGCCCACCTCTAAATTACTCAGCCGGGGCGGTGCACGATCTATCTTGAAAGGCATGTTTGTGAATAAATCCGTTTATTTGGCCTTGGCCGCCTGCATCGGTTTGGCCGCGTGCAGCACCGAACGTCTCGCCCGTTTCCCCTCCTACAAGCTCACCATCGTGCAGGGCAATGAGCTCGACTTGCAGGCCGTAGCCTCGCTGCACCAAGGCCTGAGCAAAGAGCAGGTGCAGCACATCCTGGGCACGCCGCTGCTGCGCGACCCGCTGCACGGCAACCGCTGGGACTACGTTTTTGAAGTGAGCCGCGGCGGCAAAGTGCGCGAACGCAAAAACCTCACCCTGTATTTCGATGCGAACGACTCCCTGGTTAGGGCAGAAGGCGATGTGCTGGACGAATTGCGCAAGCAGCAACAACAGCAAGCCGCACCTGCCGGCCAAGCCGCACAATAATCCCGCCTGAGGAATATTATGTCTGCCACCATTAGAGTTGCCCTGGCCGGGGTAAACGGCCGCATGGGCAAAGTGCTGGTTGAAGCCGTAGCCGCCAACCCGCACACCGTGTTTACCGGCGCGCTGGAACACGCAGGCTCTGAAGCCTTGGGCTTGGATGCCGGCCATGCTTCCGGTTTGAAGACCGGCGTAGCCATCAGCAGCGACATCGATGCCGTGCTCGCCAACTGCGATGTGCTCATCGATTTCACCCGTCCCAACGTTTCAGGTAGCCTTTTGCCCCGCTGCGCCGAACGCGGCATCAAAATGGTTATCGGCACCACCGGTTTCGACGAAGCGGGCAAAGCCGCCATCGCTGCCGCTGCAGAACACACCGGCATTGTGTTTGCCGCCAACTTCAGCATCGGCGTAAACCTCACCTTCCACATTCTCGACACCGTAACCCGCGTGCTGAACGAAGGCTACGACATCGAAATCATCGAAGCGCACCACCGCCACAAAGTGGACGCCCCCAGCGGTACCGCCCTGCGCATGGGTGAAGTGATTGCCCACGCCCTCGGCCGCAACCTGGCCGACTGCGCCGTGTATGGCCGCGAAGGCCACACCGGCGCGCGCAGCCCGCAAACCATCGGCTTTGCCACCGTGCGCGGCGGCGATATCGTGGGCGAACACACCGCCCTGTTTGCCGGCGAAGGCGAGCGCGTGGAAATCACCCACAAAGCCTCCAGCCGCATGACCTTCGCTGCCGGCGCCGTGCGTGCCGCCGTGTGGCTGCAACAGCAACGCAGCGGCCTATACGATATGCAAGACGTATTGGGCCTAAAAAATCGTTAAACCCCATCCACACCACCTGAAAAGGAAAGAACATGACCCGCATGGTAAATTGCATCAAGCTGGGCAAAGAAGCGCCCGGCCTCAAATTCCCGCCCCTGCCCAATGATTTGGGCAAGCGCATTTTTGAAAACGTATCACAAGAAGCATGGGATGCCTGGACGCGCCACCAAACCATGCTCATCAACGAAAACCGCCTCAGCCTGGCCGACCCACGCGCCCGCCAGTATCTGTCGCAACAGATGGAAAACTACTTCTTCGGCGACGGCGAAGCTGATGTAGTGCAAGGCTACGTTCCGCCTGCCAAATAAACCCGCAGCTGCTTACACAGCATTGAGGCTACCTGAAAACTCTCCCAACCCATTTTCAGGTAGCCTTTCCTACCGAAACCCCGGCCCGCCATGATTCCCAACGAATTCATCGACGAGCTGCTGGCCAAAACCGATATTGTCGACATCATCGACGAAAGCGTGCCGCTGAAGAAAGGCGGCGCCAACTACATGGCCTGCTGCCCGTTCCACAAAGAAAAAACCCCGTCGTTCTCCGTCAGCCCGAGCAAACAGTTCTATCACTGCTTCGGCTGCGGCGCACACGGCACGGCCATCGGTTTCGTCATGGAATACCAAGGGCTGGGCTTCACCGAAGCCGTGCAGTATCTGGCCGACCGTGCCGGTATGGTGGTGCCGCAGCAAAAAGGCCGGCAGAAAAGCCCCGAAGCGCGCGCACGGCGAAAACAGCGCCAGCAAACCTTGGAAGAAACCACTGCCCAAGCCGCCGCCTTCTACACCCGCGAGCTGGCCACCAACGAGGCGGCAAAAGGCTACCTGAAAAAACGCGGTCTCTCCGATGAAGTCGCCGCCCACTACGGCCTGGGCTACGCGCCCGACAGCTGGCGGCCGCTGGCGCAAAGTTTCGCTCCCTATCCATCCGAAGCGCTGGTCAACAGCGGCATGGTGATTGAAAAAGACGGCAGCCACTACGACCGCTTCCGCCACCGCATCATGTTCCCCATCCGCAACAGCAGCGGGCAGGTTATCGGCTTCGGCGGCCGCGTGTTGGACGACTCAAAGCCCAAATACCTCAATTCGCCCGACACTCCGCTGTTCGATAAAGGCAAAAACCTCTACGGCCTCTACGAAGCCCGTGCTGCCGTGAAAGAAGCCGGCCGCATCCTGGTGGTGGAAGGCTATATGGACGTGGTTGCGCTGGCGCAGTTCGGCATCGGCTACTGCGTGGCCGCACTGGGCACCGCCACCACCGCCGAGCACGTTAAAATCCTGATGCGCCAAACCGACAGCATCTATTTCTGCTTCGACGGCGACGCGGCCGGCCGCAAAGCCGCCTGGCGCGCCTTGGAAAACGCCCTACCCCAACTGAAAGACGGCAAGTCGCTGCACTTCCTCTTTCTGCCCGAAGGCCACGACCCCGACAGCTATGTGCGCGAGCACGGCCGCGAACGCTTTGAAGATATGCTGCTGCACCAAAGCAAGCCGCTTTCCGCCTATTTTTGGGACGCGCTCACCGCCAAACTCGATTTACGCAGCCAAGAAGGCAAGGCCGAGCTGGTGAAAAACGCCACCCCGCTGCTCACCCAGATTACCGCCCCCGCCCTCGCCTTCCTGCTCAAGCAGGAACTGAGTAACTTAGTGGGCATCGACCCGGCCAATTTGGCGCATCTGATGGGGCAGGAAGCCCCCAAACGCCACGTTGCCCAGCAACGCTACACCCTGCCGCGCCAAACCTTCCGCCAGCCGCAAATGCTGAGTTTGGCACAACAACAAATCCGCCGCCTATTGATAAATCCGCAATGGGCTACATATATCGACCTACCCGACCATCTGGAACTGGATGCCGACCTTGCCTGCCTGAGCGTCATGGCTGCCCATGTACGCCGCAGCCCTTTGCCGCTATCCAGTGCCGGATTAATGGAAGCCATGCGCAACACCCCCTATTACGGCAATATCAGCCGCATCATGCAGTCCGGTACGGACAGCGCCCACTTTGAGGGGGATGGCGAATCCGACGCACTGAATTTCCAATCGGGTATGCAAAAATTGATGAATGCCTTGAAAACCCAGCAAGTTGAAGCATTGAAACGCAAACGCATCGAACACGGCTTGAGCGATGACGAAACCAAACTGCTGCTGGAGCTCTTGAGGCGTCCTCCCGCCAACGGCAACGGCACCATTTAGGGCAATGCCGATTACACCGACCGACCTGTGAACAACGAGAGAAACATGTCCGAACAGAACAACCCCGCCACCGAAGAACAAGACGAAAGCAACCGCACGCTCACCCCGGAGGAGCAAAGGGCACGGCTCAGACAGCTGATTCTGCAAGGTAAAGAACGTGGCTACATCACCTACGCCGAAATCAACGATGCCCTGCCCGACGATATGTCGGATGCCGAGCAGATCGACAACATCGTCAATATGATTTCCGGCCTGGGCATTCAGGTAACCGAAGAAACGCCCGACAGCGAAACCCTGCTGATGGCCGACAACACGGCCAACATGACCGACGACGATGCTGTTGCCGAAGCCGAAGCCGCCCTCTCCAGCGCCGACTCAGAATTCGGCCGTACCACCGACCCGGTACGCATGTATATGCGCGAAATGGGGCAGGTGGATTTGCTCACGCGCGAAGACGAAATCGTTATCGCTAAAAAAATCGAAACCGCCCTGCGCAACATGATTCAGGCCATCTCCGCCTGCCCCGGTTCGGTTGCCGAAATCCTCGAACTGATTGAAAAGGTTCGCAACGACGAAATTCGCGTGGACGAAGTGGTAGAAGACATCATCGACCCCCACGAAGAGCTGCTCGACGAATTGGGCATTGGCATGGACAAAGCCGAAGAATCCGCGCCAAACGCTGATTTAGAGGAAAGCGAAGACGAAGATGCCGACGAAGAAGACGCTGACGAAGAAGATGCCGGCGCCATCTCTGCTACCAACCTCGAAGAGCTCAAACAAAAAGTTCTGACCCACTTCGAAGACATCCAAGCTACCTATAAGAAAATGGTTGCCGCGCTGCAAAAACACCACAGCCAGCACAAAACCTACCTGAACCTGCGCAACCACATCGCCGACCAGCTGCTCAACGTACGCTTCACCACCCGCCAGATTGAAGCCTTGAGCAACAATCTGCGCACCCGCGTTGACAGCATCCGCCGCCTGGAACGCGAAATCCGCGACATCTGCCTCAACCGCGTGCACATGGATCGGGACTACTTCATCAGTACCTTCCTGCCCAACATCACCGATTTAAACTGGGTGGAAGCCGAAATCGGCAAGAATCGCGTGTGGAGCGAAGCCCTGAGCCGCTTCCAATACGCCATTATCGAAAAGCAGAATATCCTTATCGAGCAAGAGCAACACGCACAGATTTCCATTGCCGAGCTGAAAGAAATCAGCAAAAACATGGTGGCTAACGAAAAAGAAACCGCCGCCGCCAAGCAGGAAATGATTCAGGCTAACTTGCGCCTGGTGATTTCCATCGCCAAAAAATACACCAACCGTGGCTTGCAATTCCTCGATTTGATTCAGGAAGGCAACATCGGCCTAATGAAAGCGGTGGATAAATTCGAATATCGACGCGGCTACAAATTCTCCACCTACGCCACCTGGTGGATACGCCAAGCCATCACTCGCTCGATTGCCGACCAGGCACGCACCATCCGTATCCCGGTGCACATGATTGAAACCATCAACAAAATGAACCGTATCTCACGCCAGTATCTGCAGGAAACCGGCGAAGATCCGGATGCCGCTAAACTGGCCGAACTGATGGAAATGCCGGAAGACAAAATCCGCAAAATCATGAAGATTGCCAAAGAGCCGATCTCCATGGAAACCCCCATCGGCGACGATGATGACAGCCATTTGGGCGACTTCATCGAAGACGTGAACAACATCGCCCCGGCCGATGCTGCCATGTATTCCAGCCTGCGCGAAGCCACCAAAGACGTTTTGGAAAGCCTCACTCCGCGTGAAGCCAAAGTTTTGCGCATGCGTTTCGGCATCGATATGAACACCGACCACACGCTGGAAGAAGTGGGCAAACAGTTCGACGTAACCCGCGAACGTATCCGCCAAATCGAAGCCAAAGCCCTGCGCAAACTGCGCCATCCCACCCGTAGCGACCGCTTGCGCAGCTTCCTAGACAGCGAGGAAAACAAGCAGTAATCCTTGCTAGGCCGGCGGCTTGTCGGTACAATGCCGCCCTTTCTAGCCGGGTCTGTAGCTCAGGGGTTAGAGCAGAGGACTCATAATCCTTTGGTCGCTGGTTCGAGACCAGCCAGACCCACCAAGAATTGCCGGCAGGCTGCACTCCGTTGCAGCCTGTTTTCTATCGGAGGCTGTCCTACTGCCAAAAATAATACTGGTCAAATTCGCAAAAATCCTGTATAGTTCGCGCTCTTGAACTGGAAGCGTGGCAGAGTGGTTTAATGCAGCGGTCTTGAAAACCGTCGTGGGGTTAGACCCACCGTGAGTTCGAATCTCACCGCTTCCGCCAAATTGAAAACCTTCGTTGCAAAACGAAGGTTTTTTGTTTGGGCTGTTCCATTGGCTGGGAAAAGGCTACCTGAAAACTTCGCTTCGCTACGTTTTCAGGTAGCCCTATCTTTTTCTTTTTCAGGTAGCCTTTCCTGACTATCCATCCAGCCCTTGCTGCACCATCTCGGCAGCGCGCAATACGGCGCGGGCTTTGTTCTGGGTTTCCTGCCATTCGGCTTCTTCGTCGGAATCGGCCACAATACCGCCGCCGCTTTGCACGTAGAGCGTGCCGTTTTTAATCACGGCGGTGCGGATGGCGATGGCCAAGTCCATGTCGTTGTTGAAGCTCCAGTTGCCTACCGCGCCGCCGTAGATGCAGCGTTTGGCCGGCTCGAGCTCTTCGATGATTTCCAGCGCACGCACTTTGGGTGCGCCGGAGAGTGTGCCGGCGGGGAAGGTGGCGGCGAGGATGTCCATATTACCGATACCGGGTTTGAGCTCGCCTTCCACATTGGACACGATGTGCATCACATGCGAATAGCGTTCAATCACCATTTTATCGGTTACCTTCACGCTGCCGGTTTGGCTGATTCGACCCACGTCGTTACGGCCCAAGTCGATGAGCATAACGTGTTCGGCGATTTCTTTGGCATCGGCCAGCAGGCTCTCGGCTTGAGCGGCATCTTCTTCCGGCGTTTTGCCGCGCAGGCGGGTGCCGGCGATGGGGCGCACGGTAATTTGGTTGCGCTCGCGCCGCACGAGGATTTCGGGCGAAGAGCCGACGATGTGGAAATTGCCGAAATCGTAGTAAAACAGATAGGGCGAGGGATTGAGCGTGCGCAGGGCGCGGTAGAGGCTGAGCGGCTTGTCGGCAAAGGGCAGGCTCATGCGTTGGCTGGGCACTACCTGCATGCAGTCGCCGTCTAAAATATATTGGCGGATGCGGCGCACGTATTCTTTATAGCGCGCTTCGCCGGTTTCGTGCTGCGGTGCGGTTTGGGCGCTGCCGAGCGAGAGCGGCAGGGCAACGCTTTGGCGCAGCTGTTCGCGCAAGGCTTCGAGCCGCTCGCGGGCTTTCAGGTAGCCTGCTTCGTCGGCGTCGGGGTCGGCATACACAATGAGGTGGATTTTGCCGCTGAGATTATCCACCACAGCCAGCTCTTCGGAAAGCATGAGCAAAATATCGGGCGTGCCGATACTGTCGGCTTTGTTCGGCTGCCGCAAGCGGTGGGCGAGCTGCTCGAAATGGTAGATGGTTTCATAGCCGAAGTAGCCCACCAAACCGCCGATGAAGCGAGGCAAACCAGGGATTTCGGGTACTTTATAGCGGGCGTGGAACTGCTCGATGAAGGGCAGCGGATTGCCTTCGTATTGCTCAACGATTTGGCCGTCGTGGTACACCTCCACCCGTTGGCCGCTGGCTTTCAAATAGGTGCGGCTCGGCAGGCCGATAAAGGAATAGCGGCCGAAACGTTCGCCGCCCACCACGGATTCGAGCAGGTAGCTGAAGGGGCGGTTGGCGAGCTTAAGGTATATGGAAAGCGGGGTATCCAAATCGGCCAGCAGCTCTTGCACCAGCGGGATACGGTTGTAGCCGGCGGCGGCTTGTTCGCGGAATTGTTGCAGAGTAATCATGGTGTGGGTTTAAAACGGTTGGGATTAGGGCTACCTGAAAACGGAGCGAAGCGAAGTTTTCAGGTAGCCTTTACAGCCGGCCTACTCTTCCGGCTGTTCGCCGTCGGTGTCGTCGCGTTGGCCTTCGGTAATCTCGATATTGATGCCGACTTCCTTGCGGATTTGCGCTTCAATTTCGGCGGCCACTTCCGGATTTTCCTTCAGCCACACACGCACGTTGTCTTTGCCTTGGCCGATTTTATCGCCATTATAGCTATACCACGCGCCGGATTTTTTGATGATGCCGACTTTGTCGCCCCAGTCGATCAACTCGCCTTCACGGCTCACGCCTTCGCCGTAGAGGATGTCGAACTCGGCTTGGCGGAACGGCGGTGCTACCTTGTTTTTAATCACTTTCACGCGGGTTTCGTTGCCCAGGATGTCATCGCCCTTTTTAATTTGGCCGATGCGGCGGATATCGAGGCGCACGGAGGCGTAGAACTTGAGCGCATTGCCGCCGGTGGTGGTTTCTGGGCTGCCGAACATCACACCGATCTTCATGCGGATTTGATTGATGAACACCACCAAAGTGTTGGTTTTCTTAATGTGGCCGGTGAGCTTGCGCAAGGCTTGGCTCATCAGGCGGGCTTGCAGGCCCACGTGGCTGTCGCCCATTTCGCCTTCGATTTCTGCTTTCGGCACCAGCGCGGCCACGGAGTCGATCACCACCATGTCCACACCGCCGGAGCGCACCAGCATATCGCAGATTTCCAGCGCCTGCTCACCTGTGTCCGGCTGCGACACCATCAACTCTTCCACCTTCACGCCCAGCTTGCGCGCGTAAATCGGGTCGAACGCGTTTTCCGCATCGATAAAGGCACACACACCGCCGTTTTTCTGGCATTGCGCGATGGTTTCCAAACATAGCGTGGTTTTACCGGAAGACTCCGGCCCGAAGATTTCCACAATGCGCCCGCGCGGCAAACCGCCCACGCCCAGCGCCAAATCCACGCCCAAAGAGCCGGTGGAAATCACTTCCAAGTTTTCATCCTGATGGCTGCCGTCCATCTTCATGATGGCGCCTTTGCCGAAATTCTTTTCAATCTGCGCCAGCGCGGCGGCCAGAGCCTTTTTCTTCTCGTCTTCAGGAGTAGACGCTTTATCTGCCTTGTTTTTTGCTTCTGCCATAATCAATCCCTGTTTTTGAAGTGTGAATAAATCTGGCGGATTATCGCACAAAGCACCGCCGCTGTGTTTGCCGAAAAGCCGCCGAAACTTGAGCGCCCCGCCCGATGCTGGCAATATACCGTTATTTTTTCCGCACTCACCGAATTATGAACGCCTCCAACCCCCAGCAAGAGCATCCGCGCAGCATCAAATCTTTCGTTTTGCGCCAAGGCCACATGACCCCCGCCCAGCAGCGCGCCATCGATGAAAACTGGCCGCGCTTCGGCCTGGATTTCCAACACGCGCCCGTTGATTTAAACGCCGCCTTCGGCCGGGAAGCCCCCAAAATCCTCGAAATCGGCTTCGGCATGGGCACCGCCACCGCCGAAATCGCCAAAAGGCTACCTGAAAAAGATTTTCTCGCCATCGACGTGCACGGCCCCGGCGTGGGCAATTTGTGCAAGCTCATGGCCGAGCAGGAGATTGCCAATATCCGCGTGATGCGCCACGATGCCGTGGAAGTGGTGGAAACCATGCTGCCCGATACCTGCCTGAGCGGCATCCACATTTTCTTCCCCGATCCCTGGCACAAAAAACGCCATCACAAACGCCGCCTGATTCAAGCCCCCTTCGTGGCCAAGCTGCTGCCCAAACTCAAAAGCGGCGGCTATATCCACCTCGCCACCGACTGGGAAGAATACGCCGTGCAGATGCTCGAAGTGCTGAGCAGTTTCCCCGAGCTGCAAAACACCGCCGAAGCCTATGCCACCACCCCGGCCTACCGCCCCGAAACCAAATTTGAAGCCCGCGGCAAACGGCTCGGCCACGGCGTGTGGGATTTGGTGTTTGAAAAACGCTGACGGCAATTTTCAGGTAGCCTTTGCCTACCGTTCTTGTCCCTTATATCCACATTCCGCTATCCGATTCAAAACAGGCTACCTGAAAGCGCAGCTTCAATATAGTAGATTAACAAAAACCAGTACAGCGTTGGCTCGCCTTGCCGTAACGTGTGTACTGTCTGCGGCTCGCCGCCTTGTCCTGATTTTTGTTAATCCACTATAAAACCCGCTTCAGGTAGCCTCTTGCCAAGCCCGCCCATCCTCTCCCGCCATGCCCTTCACCCTTGCCCACCCCGTTGCCGTGCTGCCCTTTGCCCGCTGCCGCCGCGTCCACTTCCCGGCCATGGTTATCGGCAGCCTCGCGCCGGATTTTGTGTATTTCCTGCACGGCCGCACCGTGCCGGGCGGGCATGGCTTGGTCAATCTGCTGTGGCCGAACCTGCCGCTGTGTTTCGCCCTCTATGCGCTCTATCTCGCCTTGCGGCACCACACCTTGCGCGACTTTCTGCCCGACTGCCTCAACGCAGCCTACAAGCTACCTGAAAGCACCATCGCCACCGCCCCGCAAAAACGCCGCCAAATAGCAGCCGTGCTGTTTACCTTTGTTTTCAGCGCCCTATTCGGCATGATTACCCATCTGTTGTTAGATGCCTTCACCCACCCGACCGGCTGGTTTGTGCAACATTTTGCCCCGCTGCAACAGACTGTGTTCACCCTGCCGGCCTATAAATGGCTGCAATATGGCGGCGGCGTGTTCGGCTTGGTCGGCTGCCTGCTGTTTGTACTCCATGCCGCCCGCCGCCGGCCGCACCGATCGGCCAAAACCGCACGGCAGAAAAGACTCTTCTGGGCAAGCTGCACCCTGCTGACGCTCTGCGGCTGGGCACTCTGGCAAACCGCCGCACCTATCCCATTGGCTCACGCCGCCACCCAAATCATCCGTCTCATCGACTGCGCCGTGCTCGGCTTCTCACTGCTCTGCGCGGCATGGCGCTTAACTTTCAGGTAGCCCCAATCTCTTCCCGCCGTTTAGCCAAACCAACACAAAAAGGCTACCTGAAAAATGCAAGGCAAGTTTCTGCTTTGCATTTTTCAGGTAGCCTTATTTCAACTTGCGGTATCGTGCCGCTTATACTGCCTCGTTCTTGCTCAAAGTGAAGCCGGTGAAGCCGAATACGAGGGTGAGCAGCAAGCTGAGGTAGCAGAAGAAGGCGTAGGGCAGATATTCGATCACGGGAACGCCCAGGGCGTGGTGGATAAACACGCCGCATACGCTCCAGGGCACCAGCGGATTGGTTACCGTGCCGGCGTCCTCCACGGTGCGGGCGATGTTGCGCGGGTGCAGGCCGAGCCGTTCGTAGATGGGCTTGAAGGTGTTGCCGGCCAGGAGCAGGCTGAGGTATTGCTCGCCGATGAGCACGTTGACGCCCAGCGAAGTGGCGGCCACAGTGAAGGTGGCGCGGCCGGCATTAACCAACATATGGCCGATGCCGGAGAGCAGCGCGGGCAAGATGCCCAGGGCGTTGAGCAGGCCGCCGAGGCTGAGGGCGAGGATAACGATGGTTTGGGTGAAAAACATGCTGCCGATGCCGCCGCGCGAAATCAGCTTGGCCACATTGCCCAAATCGGTGCCTTCGGGCGGCGCATAGCCGTTGAAGAAGTAGCCGCCGAGCTGTTCAATGTTGGGGCTGCTGTGCAGGTAGGTGAGCACGAGGGAAACGGCGATGGTGATGATGATGGTGTAAATCGCGTTCACGCGGCGCATGGCCAAAACGATCAGCACGGCAAAGGGCAACAGGGTGTAGCCGTGCACTAAGCCGCTGGCCTGCAGTTGGGTTTGGAAAGCGGCTACGCTGCTTAAATCGGCGGCAGCAGTATGGCCGGAGAGCAGCCAGAGCAGCAGCGCAGTGAGCAGCCAGGCGGGGATGGTGGTGTACATCATATTGCGGATGTGGTCGAACAAATCGATGCCCACAATGGAGGCGGCAATGCTGGTGGTGTCGGAAATGGGCGACATTTTGTCGCCGAAAAACGCACCGGATACCACTGCCCCGGCCACCACGGCCGGATTGGCACCCAGCGCACTGCCCATGCCGATAAAGGCCACGCCCAGGGTGGCGCAGGTGGTGAGGCTGCTGCCGATGGCCACGCCCACCATCGAAGTGAGCACGAAGGCGGAAAGGTAGAAAAACTGCGGCGAAATCAGCTCGAAACCGTAATACATCAGCGTGGGAATCGCGCCGGACACCATCAGCGCCGACACCAGCAAACCAATGAAAAAGAAGAGATAAATCGCGCCGATGCCGGAGAGCACGCCGCGTGCCATGCTCAGCTGCATACGGCCGAAATCCAGCCCTTTGGCTTTGCCGAAACAGAGCAGCCCGCACAGCACCAAAATCACCGACAAATGCGGCACCCAGCCGAAATGGATCATGGTGATGCCCATCACGGCCACCACCAGCGCGGCCATCACCGCCGCCTCGCGCGGCTGCATTTCCAATAAGGCTTCTTTGGTTTCGTTCACTTGTATCCCTCAAATTCCGGCTTGGCAGTTTGTGCCACAAATTTTGTAAAGAGGCTGTCAAACTACCATTTCCTGCCCGGCAAGGCAATCTCTCGGCATCAGCAATACCTATTTTAAAAGGGCACAGATTCGCCCGATTTGTGTTTCAGGCTACCTGAAAACAGTTTGGAATCATACTAGAAATAAAGTTTATGCAATAAAATTGCAAAATATTAGGCATTATAAAAAATAAATGTCTCACCCCTATTCCCGGCAGCACTTGCAACAAACACATGCTATTCAGCTAAAATACGCCCCAACCGAGAGGCTACCTGAAAAATGCCGCCTTTAGCCGTTTGAACTTCTGTTGCAGTTCATGCTTTCAGGTAGCCTCAAATATTCTATAAATCATCACATTAAACAGGACCCGAACCATGCCAGAATACCGCTCCAAAACCTCCACCCACGGCCGCAATATGGCGGGCGCACGCGCATTGTGGCGCGCCACCGGCGTGATGGAAACCGACTTCGGCAAACCCATCATCGCCGTTGCCAACTCGTTCACCCAATTCGTGCCCGGCCATGTCCACCTGCACAATATGGGTCAGCTGGTTGCCCGCGAAATTGAAAAAGCCGGCGCCATCGCCAAAGAATTCAACACCATCGCCATCGACGACGGCATCGCCATGGGACACAGCGGCATGTTGTATTCCCTGCCCAGCCGCGATTTAATTGCCGACTCCATCGAATACATGGTCAATGCCCACTGCGCCGACGCGCTGGTGTGTATTTCCAACTGCGACAAAATTACCCCTGGAATGCTGATTGCTGCCATGCGTCTGAATATCCCGACCATCTTCGTTTCCGGCGGTCCGATGGAAGCGGGCAAAGTCATCGGTGTGGCCAACATTCAACCCGAACGCCGCTTGGACTTGATTGATGCCATGATTGAATCGGCAGACGACAATATCAGCAACCAACAGGTCGAAGAGGTCGAACAAAACGCCTGCCCGACTTGCGGCTCCTGCTCCGGCATGTTTACCGCCAACTCCATGAACTGCCTGACCGAAGCTCTCGGCCTTTCCCTGCCGGGCAACGGTTCATATCTGGCGACTCACGCAGGCCGCAAAGAATTGTTCCTCGAAGCAGGCCGCATGATTGTCGAAATCACCAAACGCTATTACGAACAAGACGACGAAACCGTTTTGCCGCGCAGCATCGCCACCAAAAAAGCATTTGAAAACGCCATGACCATGGACATCGCCATGGGCGGCTCTACCAATACCATTTTGCACTTGCTCGCCGTTGCCAACGAAGCCGGTGTTGATTTCAAAATGGCAGACATCGACCGCCTGAGCCGCGTTGTGCCTTGCATCTGCAAAACCGCGCCAAACAATCACGACTACTATATGGAAGACGTGCATCGCGCCGGCGGCATCTTCGCCATCCTGAAAGAATTGGATAAAGCAGGCAAACTGCACACCGACGTGTACACCATCCACGCGCCGACGCTGAAAGACGCGATTGAAAAATGGGACGTGACCAACCCTGAAAACACCCATGCCATCGAGCGTTTCAAAGCAGCGCCCGGCGGCGTGCGCACTACTCAGGCGTTCTCGCAAAACCGTATGTGGAAAACCCTCGACCTCGACCGCGAAAAAGGCTGTATCCGCGATGTTGAGCATGCCTACTCGCAAGACGGCGGCTTGGCAGTATTGTTCGGCAATATCGCCGAGCGCGGTTGCGTAGTGAAAACCGCAGGCGTGGACGAGAGCATCCTCAAATTTACTGGCCGCGCACGCGTATTTGAAAGCCAAGAAGACGCTGTCGAAGGCATTTTGGGCAACCAAATCGTTGCCGGCGATATCGTCATCATCCGCTACGAAGGCCCTAAAGGCGGCCC
>NZ_DBHKXY010000057.1:0-17522 GCF_057315495.1 Eikenella sp. | reverse complement strand
AAGCAGGCGAACCGGCATGGGAAAGCCCTTGGGGCAACGGCCGTCCGGGTTGGCACATCGAATGCTCTGCCATGAGTGAAAACCTGTTCGGCGATACTTTCGATATTCACGGCGGCGGCGCGGATTTGCAGTTCCCGCACCATGAAAACGAAATCGCCCAAAGCGTCGGTGCCAGCGGTCATACCTGCGGCCACGACCACGCGCAAACCCACCACGGCCAAAGCATCGCCAGCCACGTCAAATACTGGCTGCATAACGGCTTCATCCGTGTGGACGGCGAAAAAATGTCCAAATCGCTGGGCAACTTCTTCACCATCCGCGACGTGCTGAAGCAATACGACCCCGAAGTCGTGCGCTTCTTCATCCTGCGCGCCCACTACCGCAGCCCGCTGAATTATTCGGATGCGCACCTCGACGACGCCAAAAACGCCCTCACCCGGCTCTACAACACCCTGGCCAATGTGCCGCCAGCAGCCGAGTTTGGTTCGGCCGAAACTCTTCAGGTAGCCTCCGAAACCAACGACTACACCCGCCGCTTCTTCGCCGCCATGAACGACGATTTCGACACCGTGCAGGCCGTGGCCGTATTGTTCGAGCTGGCCGGCGAAGCCAACAAAACCCAGTCTGCCGAGCTTGCCGGCTGCCTCAAAGCTCTTGCCGGCACCATCGGGCTGCTGCAACGCAACCCGACCGAATTCCTGCAAGGCGGCGCGTCCGCAAACGGTTTGAGCAGCGAAGAAATCGAAGCCCTCATCGCCCGGCGCAAGCAAGCCCGCGCCGACAAAAACTGGGCCGAATCCGACCGCATTCGCGACCTGCTCGCCGAGCAAGGCATCACCCTGCGCGACGGCGCGGACGGCACCAGCTGGACACGCGGCTGATGAGTTTGATGTAAGCAAACAAAGGCTACCTGAAATTTCAGGTAGCCTTGAACAGGGTGTCGGATTCAAGAATCCGACCTATGGCTTTTCAGGTAGCCTGAAAAGGGAAGGGCTGCCTGAAAAGCGTTTGGTTGATCAACCCAACCTACTTGCTACTTGCCGGATTTTTATTAGTATAGTGAATTAAATTTAAACCAGTACAGCGTTAGCTAGCATTTGTACTGTCTGCGGCTCGCTACCTTATCCTGATTTAAATTTAACCCACTATAGTAGAATTCATTTTATATCTCCATTAGTGTGAAGAAGGTTTAATAACCTTATTAACAAAATTAGCTGCTTCTATATGAGTTCCAAACTCTTGTGGGCATCGTTCCCCTCTCCCCCAGGGATTAGGGTTTTGCTCAAACTTGGAATAACCCAAAGCAGGCACAAAGGCATACATCGTTTTTTCTGCCATCAACTCATTAGTTTTAGTGTCAATAACCTTCAACGTAGTACCAGCAATCCAATGCTTTCGGTTTTCCCAAGAAATATCGTTTTCATAAGTAACAGCATAACGGGCAGGGTGTGCAGGACTAAGTTCAGTATGAAACGGTTGATCTGAAGTGATTTGCCAATCCCCACTATACCGAACGATAGAATTATCCTTCTGAAGAACATCTACATAATGGTATCCATCACTATTCAAATAAGCATGGATATTACGCATATAGTAAGGCAAGAAGCTGGCAATATAGCTTTTACGAGTAGGACCCCCCTCCACCGCCGCATCCTCCCACATCTGGTCTTTCAGCGGATTGTAGAAGCTGTCTTGATACTTCTCATCATCCCCGCGCACTTTCAGCAGCAGGATGCCGTCCACATTGTCCGCCGTGCGGTAGATCTTCTCGCCGGCATTTTGGCACAGTTGGTCGAAGCGGGCTTTGGCGGGCTCGTAGCGTTTGCGCCATTCGGCGTCTTCCTCTGCGGCTTTCTGCTGCGCCCGCTGATGGTCGCGCACCAGCGGCGAAATGCACGAATAAGGCACGGCTATCGCAATCAACAGGCCTACCCAAAGCCGATTTTTTCGGGCTGTGAATTTGAACCCGATAGCCATGGCAATGATGGTGACCAAAGCAATACCCAGCAGCCCGCCCCAAACTATCAGCTTGCCTAGGTCGCTTGGTGTGAACATGGGTTTGTCTCCTTGAAGGGTTTGTTGGTATTCAGTGGTTCAAATTTATAGGCTTGGTTTCGGCTTTGCTGTGATGTTTTCAGGTAGCCTTTCGGTATGCGCCTCCCTCTTTTGAGGCTACCTGAAAACCTTTCCTTTGCTCTTTACCAATCTTCACCGCCTGTTTTCAGGTAGCCTCTTCCGTACCAATCCCCGCCAAACAACAACACCGCTGTGCGCAGCATGAAGGCCATGCTGGCGGCAGCGGTGTTGCTGTTGGTGCGGCGGTACGGCGTGTTCGCGGGGGGAATCCATTTGGGCTCCGGATCGGGTCGTATCGGTATCGTTTATGTGCGGCATGGTAGCCTGCGGGGCGGCGGCTGGCAAGCCGATGGCGGGGCTATCGCTGGTGTTGTGCCAGCCAATCGCGGGCGTGGGCGATGTCGGCGGCGATTTGTGCTTGCAGCTCGGGTAGGCCGGGGAATTTGGTTTCGTCGCGCAGTTTGTGCAGGAAGTCGATGCGTAGTCGTTGGCCGTAGAGATTGTCGGCGAAGTCGAAAAGGTGGGCTTCCAGTTTTTGCGTGGGCAGGCTGGACACGGTGGGATTTTGGCCGAAGCTGGCCACGCCGTAGCGGGTGCCGAATGTGCCGTGGGCGGCGATGACGAATACGCCTCCGAGGGGGTAGCGGTGCGGGGGGAGGTGGAGGTTGGCGGTGGGGCAGCCGATGGTGCGGCCGAGCTTGGCGCCGTGCTTCACGCGGCCGCTGAGGGAATAGGGGTGGCCGAGCAGGCTGGCGGCGTAGCCGAGGCGGCCTTCGCTGAGGGCTTGGCGCACGAGGGTGCTGCTGGCGCGCACGTCTTGCACCATCACGGAGGGGGTGCGTTCGGTGGTGAATTCTGGGCAGCGGCTGAGGAGGCTGAAGTCGCCTTGGCGGCCGGCGCCGAAGCGGAAGTCGTCGCCGATGAGCAGGTGGCGGGTGTGCAGCTGTTCGATGAGCAGGTGTCGGATGAAATCGGCGGCGGATACGGCGGCGAGGCGGGCGTTGAAACGCAGCACCCAGACGGCGTCGAGGCAGCCGGTGTCGCGCAGCAGGCGCAGCTTTTCGCGCAGGGGGCTGAGGCGGAAGGGTTTTTCCGCGCCGCGCTGCCGGCTGAAAAATTCTTGCGGCTGGGGTTCGAATACGATGGCCACGGCGGCAAGGCCGCGCTCGTCGGCTTCATGGCGCAGGCGTTCGAGGATATGGCGGTGGCCGAGGTGGACACCGTCGAAATTGCCGATGGTCACGGCGCTGCCGTGCGGGTGCGGGCGAAATGCGGTGTTGCCGAAGCGGATGTTCATGGCGGGCGGGGTGGGAAAAAGGGGCTATTGTAGCGGGAAGGGCGGATTAAAGCATCCGGTGCGGTGCGGGCGGAAGAAGGCTACCTGAAACTTTGGGATTGTCGGAAGGCTGTGTGTTGATTTGCACGGCGTTGCGGCGGAGGTTTTCAGGTAGCCTTTCTGTTGTCCGGCGCTCATGCGGCGGCTTCGGTATTCCAGCTCAGGAGTGCCCATTTCATGGCGAAGGGGGCTTCGGCGAATTGGCTGTGGTGGCGGTGGAAGAATTGGGTGAGGAGTTGGGTGTGTTCGGGGGTGAGCGTGCCGTAGGCGGCGGCCATGCGCTGCAGGAAGTCGGGCAGTTGGGTGCAGTCGGCGAGGCGGCCGGGGGTGGTGATGTAGCTGAGGGTGGGGTCGTAGCCCATTTGGTAGAGGATGTTGAGGGCGTAGATGTAGCCGGGGTAGGGGCTGCGCTCTTGGCCGAGCAGGCGGCTGATTTGGGGCGGGTTGAAATGGCCGTCGGCGAGGATGGTGAAATACACGCTGCGGCGGGCGTGGGCGCTGAGTTTGGCAAAGAGTGCGGCAAGGTCGCGGTCGAGCCCGCTGCGGGAGGAAACGACGATGTCGCACACGGGTACGTTGTGCCAGCTGTCTTCTTTGCTCAGGTGGATGGGGATGATGTTGGCAAGGCCGGCGGCTTGGGCGTTTGCTTCCAGGCAACGGAGCATGGCGCTGCTGTAGTCGAGGCCGTAGAGGCGCTGCACTTTGGGAGCAAGGCGCAGGGCGAGGGTGCCGGGGCCGCAGCCGACGTCGAGCAGGGTGTCGCCGGGGCGGAGGTGCATTCGGGCGATAAAGGCATCGGCGTAGGGGCTGGGCTGGAGGATTTTGGCGCTGAAGCTGGGAGCTTTGTCGTCCCATTCGGCGGCGGGCTTTTCGCTGAAGCCGAGTTCGAGCATGCGCTCGCGGTAGGCGGCGGCGAAGTCGGCGGGCAGGGTGCGGGGCTGGGGCATGGGCTACCTGAAAAGTGGGTTTGAATCATGCCGCATTTAGCGGGGCACATGGCGGGAGATGCATTGCTGGGTGGCGGTGTCGATGAGTCTGGTGAGTTCGGACTTGTTGCTGATGTCTTGGCTGGTGAGGGCTTGCGGCCAGTTGCTGCCGTAGCGGCTGCTGATTTGGTCGAAAGTGCAGGCGCAGATATTGGCTGCGGATTGGCGGGAAATGCCGGTGGTTACAGTCTCGCCGGTGCAGCGGCTGATAAACAAATCGCGCGTGCTGTAGGTGGGGGCATTGGCGGTGGCGCTAGGGATGAGGGCGAGCAGGAATAGGGCGGAGAGGGGTTTTTCAACATGGTATTTTGATGTGGATGAGTGAAGGATAAAAATTAGGCAGCCTGAAAAACAGCGGGCTGCCTGTGTGCCGTTTAGCGGCGGTTGAGGTGGCGGTTGATGCACGCTTCGGTGTTGCGGCGCATACGGCTTTCAAACTGCGGGTCGTTGCCGGTGCGGTCGTAGGCATCCAGAGTGGCTTTCCAGCGGGTGCCGTATTGTTTGCCGGTTTCGTCGAAGGTGCAGGAGCAGAGAGTGCGAGCCATTTGCTGGTTCAGGGAGCTGCTTCCGGAAGTGGCAGATTGGGTGCAGGCGCTCACGAATTCGTTGCGCATTTGCTGCAGGGTTTTGGCCTGGGCGGCAGGAGCGGCAACGGCGGCCAATACGGCTGCGGCAAACAGATATTTTTTCATTGTGGTTTCCTTTTGAAATATGATGAATGAGGAACGAAGCCGCATTGTGCCGTTTGGCGGGGGAGTTGTCTATAGCCGAAGGGCTTTAGAGAGAATGTTCGGGCGGAAAAAGGCTACCTGAAAGCGGTGTTTCAGCGAAAGCGCCTTCTATCATGCTGTGCCGGACTACTGGAACATTGCTGTTTAGGCTAGCCCGAGCAGGCGTTGTTGTGCGGGGGAGGGGCGGTGGTGGTACAGCGCTTCGAGCAGGGGCAGGATCTGTTCGCGGTAGCGTGCCGGCGGCTGGCCGGAGAGGATGGCAGCCAGTGTGTAAATGCCGGGCAGGCGGTTGATGCCGGGCGGGCCGTCGATCCAGCCGTAGGGCAGGCGCGGCAGCAGGCCGATGCGGCCTTCGCGCACAGCGTTCACGTTTTTCCACAGCGGGTTGCGGGCTACCTGAACGGCAAAATCGGCTTCTTGAGTGAGAATCCAGTCGGGCTGCCACAGAATGATCTGTTCGATGGAAACCTGTGCCAGGCCGCCGCCTGCGAGTGCGTCGCCCACATTGCGTGCGCCCAACAGTTCGGCCACTTCGGTGTGGATGGAGTTGCGGCGGCCGGTTTCCAGCCCGTCGCGGCCGCGAGCCAGATAAACGCTGACGGGGCGGCTGCGGGCGGCGGCTTCGCGTTGTGCGAAGGCGAGTGCCTGTTCGGCCAGTGCGGCGAGGCGTTCGGTGTGCGGCGAGGCGATGAGGCTGCCCAGCTGGCGGATTTGTTCTGCCGACTGCGCCAGCCTGCCTTCCAGCAGCAGGTAGGGCACGCCGAGCTGTTTGACGGTTTGCTGGGCGGTGGAAACGGTGGCTTCACTCACTACGCCCACGTCTACCACGGCATCGATTTTTTCTGCCAGTAGGCGTTCGAGCGATACGGGCGAGCCGCGCCCGTTGATACCGCCGAGCGGGGGCAGGTGGCGGGAGGCTTCGCTCAGCATAGCCAGTGCCTGCGGCCGTTTTTGCGCCGTCCAGCCGATGAGGCGCTCCGGTGCCAGCGCATAGAGCAGCACTTCGGCGGGCGGCCCGGCGGCATACAGGCGGCGGAAGGAACTGGTATTACTTTCAGGTAGCCCGAAGCTGTGCAGCAGGTCGGAGGCGGATTGGGAGAGGGCGGGGGCTGCGGGGGCATCGTCTTCATTGGGGCGGCAGCCGGCCAGCAGTAGGCTGCCGGCAATCAGGCCGCGGAGGAAATCGCGGCGGCTGATCATATGCCGGCTCCGCGCCTTTCGGCGATGGCGGCCAGCGCCCAGGCAGTAATGGCATCGGCATCAGCGGCCAGTTCAACACCTTCGCCACCGCAGAAATTGCGCCAATCATTTAAATAGGCGCAGGGCAGGGTGGTGAGCACG
Source organism: Eikenella sp. (assembly GCF_057315495.1). Classification (NCBI taxonomy): domain Bacteria; kingdom Pseudomonadati; phylum Pseudomonadota; class Betaproteobacteria; order Neisseriales; family Neisseriaceae; genus Eikenella; species Eikenella sp. The sequence goes on along the minus strand of NZ_DBHKXY010000057.1, from coordinate 11,052 downwards.
GGGATGCCTGCGGCGGCCGCGACAAGATATTCGGCTAAAAGCCCGCGGTTTTCTATTTCGGCGTGGCCGAATTTATTGATGAAGACTAAGTCAGCTTGCGCCTGGACGGCATCGCGCACCGCAGCGCCCGCTGCGACCAGCCTGCCGCCATCAAGTTTGCAGCCGGACGAGCCGCTGCCGAGGTTTTGGAAGATGGAAAATTCCACGCCGTCGGCAATGGAAACGAGGCGGGAATTGATGTGGCGGCCTTGATTGTCTAGTGGGTTGAGCAGGCCGCCTAGGTGAAAACCGAGACGGCGCAATTCGGTGGCGGTGTGCCACAGTGCGGCGGTGGCGGCGTCGCCTTCGTCGTTGTAGAGGACGGCGGCGGTGGAAAAATCGTTCATGGTCGGAACCGGCTTGGGCTAGATGGAGTTGAACTTTACTGCAATCTTAATATTTTTAGGTTTTCAGGTAGCCTTTAGGAGAGGCTACCTGAAAACGGGGCAAGCCTGCTGTATCCATCGATATTTTATCGGGCTCCGGCAAGGAGCTTCTGGCTACCGAATATTGTGCCGCTGTGCAGCGGCGCTGTCTATTTCATGTGTGCAGGCGGCAGCTTATAGCGGATAAATCGAATTTCCGCTACGGCGTGGGTTGGCCTTGCCGTATGCACGCGCTGCCTGTGGCGCATTGCCTTGTAATCGACAGTCGAATTGAATCCGCTATGATTTTGTTGCAGTTGTGCTTTCAGGTAGCCTGAAGCTTCAGGCTACCTGAAAATGCAGGCCGTTTACGGTTTAAAACGCGTAGCGCAGATTGGTGAACCAGGTACGGCCAGGCATGGGGTAGCCATCGCTCAGCTCGTAATGGCGGTTGCCAATGTTTTCGATGCCGGCTTCCCAGCTCATGCCTTCGCGGATACGCCAAACGGCTTTGGCGTTGTAAACTGCGTAGCCGCCGAGGGTGCGCGTGTTGTTGCCGTAGGAGGATTTGCGGCCGGTTTCGGCCAGCACGGAGGCGTGCAGGCTGACACGCTCGATGGGGCGGTATTCGGCATAGGCTGATAGTTTGTGGCTGGGGGTGTTCAGCATTGGGGTGTCGGTGCTGCCGAGGTCTTTGCGGTTCAGGTAGCCGTAGGCGGCGCCGAGCGTCCATTGGCTGCCGATGTCTTGACGCAGGCTGAGCTCGATGCCGGTGTGGCGGGTGCGGCCGATGTTTTGGGTTTGCTGGCAATAGCCACGCACTGGAGAGCGGCGGCAGGTGCGGCCGGTGGGGTCGGGCACGTAGGCGTTTTGGATTTCGTTGAGCAGGCGGCTGTAGAACACGGCAGCTTCGGCTTCTGCGCCAGCCCACGGTTTGCCGCGCCAGCCCAATTCGATGTGGTTGGCACGCTCAGATTCTAAGTCGGGGTTGGGGATGGCACGCCCCCGCTTGTAAGAATAGCGGTCTTTCAGGCTGGGAAAACGTGATTTGCTCGATACCGTGCCGTAGAAGCTGTGGTTTTCGTTCGGGCGGTAGCTCAGTTCCAGCAGGCCGTTTACCGAAGAAGTTTTGCCATTGTTAAACGTGGCGGGCAGCTCTTTGGTGGCGAGGCGCTCATAGTCTACGCCGCTGCGCAGCCGCCAGGTCGGAGTAAAGTCGATTTGGTGTTCGACGGCGATTTGGTGGGCGGCATCACGGAAAACTTGGTTATCTTTGAACTCGTGATGGCGGTCGGTTTTATATTGGTAGCCGACTTGCAACAGCTGGTTTTGCCATGCAGTGGTGGAGAAGTTGATGCTCAGGCCGGTGGTGCGGTCTTTGTAGACGCTGATGTCGCCATCGGGCACGAGGTAGCTGCTATCGCTGTATGCTTGCATGCCGTTTTTGTAGGTGTCGCGGTAGGCACGGATTTTCAGGCGGTTGGCTTCGCCAAGGCCGATGTTGCCGATGAAGTAGTAGCTGTCTTTATCCCAATACGGCCAGCGCCAGTAGCGGGCGTCTACGTTGGCAGTGCCGACATAAACGGGCTGCTGTTTTTCGCTGCGGATACCGCTGTAGCCGATGGCGTATTCGTCGGTCAGGTTGGGGGTGAAGCCTAGTTTGAGCGAATAGTGGCGGTCGGTGCGGGCGGCGTTTTCGCGGTAGGAACCGGTGTCGGTGGGGCTGCGCTTTGGGTCGTGGAAATGGTGCGGCAGGCGGAAGCGGTCGGAGTCTAAATAAGCGAAACCGCCCTGTACATAGAAGCGGCCAGTATTGGCGCCGAAGTTGGCGGACAGGTTGTGGCCAACGGTATCGTCGAAGCCGATATTGATGTCGCCTTCAAACGGTTTGCTCGGTTTGCGCGTGACTAGGTTAATCGCACCACCCAAAGTATTGGGGCCGTACATTAGCGAAGCGCCGCTCTTGGCTACGCGGATTGACGAGAGGCCGGGGGTGAGAAAGCGGGCGAAGTCCACATAGCCGTCGTAGGGGACGTATTGCGGGATGCCGTCGAGAAACAGCGGCACTTGGCGGGCATCGTAGCTGCGCACGCGCAGGCCGGTTTCGTTGCGGCCGCCGGAAAAGTCGATGTTTACGCCGGGCAGGGGCTCGAGTGCTTCAGCGATGTTTTGGCTATTGTTGCGGCGGATGTCTTCGGTGGTAAGGGTACGTTCGCCAGCATCGGTGCTGCGGGTACGCTGGCCGGTGATGGTGATCTGGCCTAATTCGAAAGATTGCTCTTCGGGGCTTGTGCCGTCGGCAAAGGCTTGGGGGGTGGCGGCCAAGGCAAGCAGGCCGAGCAGGATGGCGTTGTGGGAGAAGCGGGGAGACATATATAATGGCTTATGTATAGTTTAGTTAAGATTGAGTGAATCTAACTTGCTCACTGAACATATGCCATCAGCCGAAGGGATTAGATAGAGTGAATTAAAAGTAAGGGTGTTGCTGTGTTGATTCGCCTGTTGTCTGTGTTGTATGCAGTTTACCATTTTTCCTTGGTTCAAGCGTAATCTGCTATGCAGCCGCTATTTTGCCAAACGAAAAAAGGCTACCTGAAAACATAATTCGGTTGAAGCCATGTTTTCAGGTAGCCTTTGGTGGCTCTTGTTTGGATGATTATTAAGCGACTACGCCCAAAATCACGCTGCTGGCTTTGAAAATGGCGGTAACCTTTTGGCCGGGGTGCAAATCGAGGGTTTCGGTGCTTTGCATGGTGATGCCGGCAGTGAGGATGAGACTGCCGCCGATGTCGATGCTGACGATGGAGTTCACGGCGCCGCGTTCAACATGGGTAACAAGGCCAGCGAGCTGGTTGCGGGCGGAGAGCTTCATCGGGTGCAGGTCGGTGGCCACGATGATGTTGCTGGCTTTAATCAGCGCGGTGGCCAAACCGCCTTCCGCCAAGCCCAGCTCGCGGCAGCTTTCTTCGGTTACGGTGCCGACGAGGCTCATGCCGTTGGCCAGCTGGAGTGTGATTTCGCTGGTAACGGGGCCGTGTTTGACGGCAGTGATTTTGCCGGGCAGTTGGTTACGGGCACTGGTTTTCATAAGAGAGTTACTTTTGTTATTTTCCATAAACATAATTAAATGTGAATAATGCCATAATTCGGCTTGAGTTGGAAGGAGGTGCAATTCTAGCCGAATATGCCTGCCATCACATACTCTTCTAATGATGTATTGGCAATCATTATTTTGAACTAGTTCTTTCGGAGTAATTTATATCCATCGAATGAATGGCAATTAAACCTATTGGAAGCATGTTCTTTAATGCTTGCTTGTTTTATAGTTCAATCCACTGAGTATAAAAGTATTTCGGTTTTGAGAATAGCTTTGCACAGGAAGGCTTTTGCACGGTTTTGCTGGCAAAGCATACACATAGGGATTGCACATGAGCCATTTCTTAGATCGCCTGACCTTCTTCAGGCAAAAGCGCGAGCCGTTTTCTAACGGTCACGGCGTTTTAACCAACGAAGACCGCAAGTGGGAAAATGCCTACCGCAGCCGCTGGTCGCACGACAAAATCGCCCGTTCTACCCACGGCGTGAACTGTACCGGTTCATGCTCGTGGAAAATCTACGTTAAAAACGGCATCATCACCTGGGAAACCCAGCAAACCGATTATCCGCGCACCCGCCCGGATTTGCCCAACCACGAGCCCCGCGGCTGCCCGCGTGGTGCATCGTACAGCTGGTATGTTTATTCTGCCCAGCGCATCAAATATCCGATGATGCGCGGCGCGCTGGCCGAACTGTGGCGCGAAGCACGCAAAACCAAAGACCCGATCGAAGCATGGAAATGGATTGTGGAAGACCCCGAGCGCTCCAAGTCCTACAAATCCCAGCGCGGCTTGGGCGGCTTCGTGCGTTCCAACTGGGACGAAGCCTATGAAATGGTGGCCGCAGCCAACTGCTACACCATCAAGAAATACGGTCCCGACCGTGTTATCGGCTTCTCGCCGATTCCTGCCATGTCAATGATCAGCTACGCTGCAGGCGCGCGCTATCTTGGTTTGATCGGCGGCGTGCCGCTGTCGTTCTACGACTGGTATTGCGACCTGCCGCCTGCTTCACCGCAGACTTGGGGTGAACAGACCGACGTGGCCGAATCTGCCGACTGGTACAACTCCAACTATCTTTTGGTCTGGGGTTCCAACATCCCGATGACCCGTACCCCAGACGCCCACTTCTACACAGAAGTGCGCTACAAAGGTACCAAAACTGTTGCCGTGTCGTCCGACTTCGGCGAAATGGCCAAGTTCAGCGACATCTGGCTCGCGCCGCGCCAAGGCACGGATGCTGCGCTGGCGATGGCGATGGGACACGTTATCCTCAAAGAGTTCCACATCGACAATCCTTCCGACTATTTCCAAGATTACTGCCGTCGCCTGACCGATATGCCGGTGCTGGTGTGCTTGAAAGAAGATGGCGAAGGGTACCGCCCGGAATACACTCTGCGTGCCTCCCATCTGAGCGACAACTTCGGCGAAGAGAAAAATCCCGATTGGAAAGTACTGGCGTGGAACGAGAAAACCGACAGCCTGATGTTGCCCAACGGCTCTATCGGCTTCCGTTGGGATGGCAGCCAAAAATGGAATCTGGAAACCAAGGCACAGGATGACCAGGATGTTCAGGCAGCCTTGTCGCTGAAGGCATGCGCCGATGACGTGGTACGCGTTGGTTTCGATTACTTCGGCGGCGAATTCGACGAAGAAAAAACCTTCCGCAGAGTGCCGGTAAAACGCATCACCTTGGCCGACGGCAGCAGCCAGCTGGTGGCCACTGTATTCGACCTCCTGGTAGCGCAATACGGCGTAGATAATGGCTTGGGCGACGAGAACGTGGCCAAAGATTATTTTGACGACAAGCCCTACACGCCGAAATGGCAGGAAAAACACACCGGCGTCGCCCCCGAGCGCGTGATTCAGGTAGCCCGCGAGTTCGCCCAAAACGCGCACGATACCAAAGGCCGTTCGATGATTATCGTCGGTGCCGGCCTGAACCACTGGTATTACCTGGACATGAACTATCGCGGCCTGATTAACATGCTGATGATGTGCGGCACCATCGGCAAGTCCGGCGGCGGCTGGTGCCATTATGTGGGACAGGAAAAACTGCGTCCGCAGTCCGGCTGGGCACCGCTGACTTTCGCGCTCGACTGGCACCGCCCCGCGCGCCAAATGGCCGGCACTTCGTTCTTCTACGGCCACACCGGCCAGTACCGCCACGAAACCGTGTCCGCCGACGAACTGCTCACGTCCGACGCCGGCGACGATATGCGCCGCCTGACCATGATCGACTACAACGCCAAAGCCGCCCGCATGGGTTGGACGCCGAGCGCGCCGCAGTTGGAAACCAATCCGCTGGACATAACCGATGCGGCCGAAAAAGCCGGCATGGCGCCGGTAGATTATGTGGTGAAAGGTTTGAAGGAAGGTACGCTGGAGATGTCTTGCGACGATCCGGAAAACCCGAAAAACTGGCCGCGCAATATGTTTATTTGGCGTTCCAACATTTTGGGCTCTTCCGGCAAAGGCCACGAATATTTCCTGAAATACCTGCTCGGCACGCAAAACGGCCTGATGAGCGACGAAGACGATTGCCTGAAACCGGCCGAAGTGAAGCAGCGGGAAGGCGTGGAAGGCAAGCTGGATTTGTTCACGCTCTTGGATTTCCGCATGAACACGACCGCGCTGTACGCCGACGTGATTTTCCCGACCGCCACTTGGTACGAAAAACACGATCTGAACACGTCCGACATGCACCCGTTCATCCATCCGTTTACCGAAGCGGTGCAGCCTCTGTGGCAGAGCAAATCCGACTGGGAAATCTATAAAGGCCTGGCCAAAAAATTCAGCGAGCTGGCCAAAGACTATCTGGGCGTGCGCAAAGACATCGTGCTCACCCCGCTGATGCACGACAGCCCGCAGGAACTCGGCCAGCCCTTCGATCCAAAAGATTGGAAACTGGGCGAGTGCGAGCCGATTCCGGGCAAAACCATGCCTGCGATGACCGTGGTGGAACGCGATTACGGCGCGATTTACGAGAAATTCACTTCTATCGGCCCCTTGCTGGAAAAAGTGAACAACAACGGCAAAGGCATGGCTTGGGATACCAAGCATGAAGTGGACTTCCTGCGCAAACTCAACGGCGTGCGTGCCGAAGGTGTAGGCAAAGGTCAGCCGAAAATCGAAACCGCCATCGATGCGGCCGAAATGGTTCTGACCCTGGCGCCGGAAACCAACGGCCATGTTTCGAAAAAAGCTTGGCAGTCGCTGGGCAAAATCACCGGCCGCGACCATACGCACCTGATTAATGCTAGCGAGCACACGCAAATCCGCTTCCGCGACATCGTCGCCCAGCCGCGCAAGATTGTTACCTCGCCGATTTGGTCGGGCGTGGAGAGCGAAGAAGTGTGCTACACCGCCGGCTACACCAACGTGCACGAGCTGATTCCGTGGCGCACGCTCACCGGCCGCCAGCAGTTCTACCAAGACCACAAATGGATGCGCGATTTCGGTGCGGCCTTCTGCGTGTACCGCCCCGCCGTGGACACCAAAACCACCAAGAAACTCTTGGGCAAAATGCCCAACGGCAATCCGGAAATCACGCTCAACTTCCTCACGCCGCACCAGAAATGGGGTATCCACAGCACCTATTCGGAAAACCTGCGTATGCTCACGCTTTCGCGCGGCGGCCCGCACGTGTGGATTTCCGAAATCGATGCCAAGAAAGCCGGTTTGGTGGATAACGACTGGGTGGAAGTGTTCAACACCAACGGTTCGATCGCCTGCCGCGTGATTGTGAGCCAGCGTATTCCTGAAACCATGATTTTGATGTACCACGCTCAGGAAAAATTGGTGCACACGCCTGCGGCGGAAACCACCAAGAAACGCGGCGGCATCCACAACTCGGTAACCAAGGCGGTATTGAACCCAACCCACATGATAGGCGGCTATGCGCAGCTGGCGTACAGCTTCAACTATTACGGCACGGTCGGCTCCAACCGCGACGAGTGGGTAATTGTCCGTAAGATGAAGGACATCGACTGGATGGACGAACCCGCCGATCAGGCATAAGGTTTTTCAGGTAGCCTTCTGCTAAACCAAAGGCTACCTGAAAACCGGATAAAGAACGAAACCATGAAACTCCCAATAAAGAACGAAACCATGAAACTCCCACAGATTATCCGTTTCTCCGACTATTTGAAGGAAAACTCCTCCGAAGCCGTGCGCACCGTACTGTATCAAGACCAACACGACAATATGGTGCTGTGGCAGATTCCGCCGCAAACCATGTTGCCAGCCCACCGCCATCCATACGGCATGGATATCTGGATTGTGTTGCAAGGCGAAGCCGAGCTGGTGGACGACGCGCAAAGCGGCCGTACCATCCGCGCAGGCGAGAGCGTAGTGGTGGGCGACCACCAAATCCACGGCGCCCGCAATAGCGGCCAGGAAGACTGCATCTTGGTTTCGATTGTCAGCCCGAAAGCCGGATTCGAAAAGGCATAACCGTTTTTCAGGTAGCCTTAAGAACCAAATGGAAGGCTACCTGAAAAAGACCAATCATTTAAGGAACACATCATGAAAATCAGAGCACAAGTCGGCATGGTGCTGAACTTGGACAAATGTATCGGCTGCCACACCTGCTCCGTTACCTGCAAAAACGTATGGACGAGCCGCGACGGCGTGGAATACGCCTGGTTCAACAACGTTGAAACCAAGCCTGGTATCGGTTTCCCGAAAAACTGGGAAGACCAGGAAAAATGGAAAGGCGGCTGGGTGCGCAAGCCCGACGGCAAACTCGTGCCCAAGCAGGGCGGCCGTTTGAAAATTTTGTCCAACATTTTCGCCAACCCCAACCTGCCGCAGATCGACGACTACTACGAGCCGTTTACCTACGATTACGAGCACCTGCAAAATGCCCCGCGCATGAAAACCCCGCCCACCGCGCGGCCGATTTCCGTGCTCACTGGCAAGAAAATGGACAAGATTGAATGGGGCCCGAACTGGGAAGACGATTTGGCCGGCGAATTTGAAAAGCGCGCCAAAGATACCCTGTTTGAAGGCATCCAGAAAGAAATGATGGGCGCATTCGAGCAGACCTTTATGATGTATCTGCCGCGTCTGTGCGAACACTGCCTGAACCCGGCCTGCGTTGCATCCTGTCCGTCCGGCAGCATCTACAAACGCGAAGACGACGGCATCGTGCTCATCGACCAAGACAAATGTCGCGGCTGGCGTATGTGTGTTTCCGGCTGCCCGTACAAAAAAATCTACTACAACTGGGTTAGCGGTAAAGCCGAAAAATGTATTTTCTGCTATCCGCGCATCGAAGCGGGCGAACCGACCGTGTGCTCCGAAACCTGCGTAGGCCGCATCCGCTATCTGGGCGTGCTGCTGTATGACGCCGACAAGATCGAAAAAGCTGCTTCAGTAGAAAACCCGCAAGACCTGTATGAAGCGCAGCTGGGCGTATTCCTTAATCCGCACGATCCCGAAGTTCAGCGCGAAGCCCTGAAACAGGGCATCAGCCAGAGCTGGCTAGATGCAGCGAAAAAATCGCCCGTCTACAAAATGGCGATGGAATGGAAAATCGCTTTCCCGCTGCATCCCGAATACCGCACGCTGCCGATGGTATGGTATATCCCGCCGCTCTCCCCGATCCAATCCGCCATTGAAAACGGGTTGGTGGGCGAAAACGGCATTATCCCCAGCGTGGATGAAATGCGCATTCCGCTGCGCTATCTGGCCAACCTGCTGACTGCCGGCAAAATCGAACCGATTAAAGAAGCGCTGGAGCGCATGATTGCCATGCGCCGCTTCAAACGCGGCCAGATGGTACACGGCGAAACGCTGGAACAAACCTTGGACGGCACCGGTCTGACCCCCGCCATGGTGGAAGATATGTACCAGATCATGGCCATCGCCAACTACGAAGACCGCTTCGTGATTCCCACCAGCCACAAAGAACAGGTGGAAAATGCCTTTGAAGATAAGGCAAGCTGCGGCTTCTCCTTCGGTAATGGTTGTTCCGGCGGCTCGGACGGCGTAACCAAAGAAAGCTTGTTCGGCAAGCCTAAAGCCTCGCCCATTATCTTCTTCGACCGGCGTAAGGACTTGGAAGAAAACCGCGAAAAAGGGGTGCGCTGATGCAGGGCAATCCGGTGTACAAATTCCTTTCGGCGCTGCTGTGCTATCCGGAAGCCGATTTGGTAGAGGCGCTGCCTGAATTCCAGGCAGCTCTCGACCAGATGCCCGAATTAGCCGCACACCGCGAGGGTTTGCAAGCGTTGCTGGATTATCTGGGCGGCAACAGCCTGCGCCATATTCAGGAAGAATACGTTGCCACCTTCGACCGCAATCGTCTGCACGCGCTGTATATTTTCGAGCATGTTTTCGGCGAAGATCGCGACCGTGGCAGCGCCATGGTGGATTTGTTGGAAGAATACCGCCGACACGGCTTTGAATTGGGCGACGACGAACTGCCCGACTATCTGCCTGCGCTGTTGGAGTTTTTCTCGCACATTTCGCCGGATGAAGCGCAAAAGCTGCTGGGCGATGCGATACACGTGATCAACCATATTGGCAAAAACCTGCGCACCGCGGGTTCGCCTTATGCCGCTGTGTTGGAATGCGCCGTGTCGCTCAGTCCCGTGGAGCCTCAGCCGCTGATCGAGCCGCCCGTGCGCGATATGGACGAAGCCATGGAAACCTTCGGCCCTGACGCATCCGGCCTTGAGCCTCTGCTCAAGCCGAGCATCCAAACCGTACAATTTTATCCAAAAAGCAAGTAAGCATACCTGCTTGGGAGTTTTGATATGAGTAACCTGCACTTCTTCTTCTTTGCCATCTATCCCTATATTTGTTTGGCAATTTTCTTCTTCGGCAGCCTCGTGCGCTTTGATCGCGAGCAGTACACCTGGAAGAGCGACTCCAGCCAGCTGCTGTATGACGGCCAGCTGCGCTTGGGCAATATCCTGTTCCACGTTGGCGTATTGGCTGTGTTCGGCGGCCACTTTGTCGGTCTGCTCACCCCGTTGTGGGTATGGCACGCTTTGGGCGTGAGCCATGCGGCCAAACAGCTCTTGGCCATGACCGCCGGCGGCATCTTCGGCACCATGGCGCTGGTCGGCCTGCTGATTCTAATCAAACGCCGCTTCACCATCGACCGCATCAATATCAACAGCACCTGGCGCGACAAGCTGCTGCTGGTGTGGATTTTGGTGACCCTGGTGCTCGGCCTCTCCACCATCTGCGTGAGCGCAGGCCACATGGACGGCCACGAAATGACCCTGCTCATGCAGTGGGCGCAGCACATCGTTACTTTCCGTGGTGTGGAAGCCGCCAGCTTCATTACCGATGCGCACATCCTCTTCAAACTGCATATGTTTATGGGCATGACCTTCTTCCTCATCTTCCCGTTCACCCGTATGGTGCATGTGTGGAGCGGTTTTGCCAGCGCACTCTACGTATTCCGCCCCTGGCAGCTGGTACGCCGCCGCTAAGGTAATATTTTCAGGTAGCCTTCTAGGAGGCTACCTGAATTTTTTATGGGCTGTACTAGATTAGCAGATATGTTACCCTCGAAATATGAAGATAACACACTG
>NZ_DBHKXY010000056.1:0-18282 GCF_057315495.1 Eikenella sp. | reverse complement strand
CTGCTCCTTTTCGGGATGCTGCCTAGGCTTTCAGGGCAGCGGCGAATTTCTGATAAACGGCGGCCTGCTTGCTCGGGTTGGTTTCCAGTAAATGACGAAAAGGGCTGTATTCGTTGTCATGTACGCTTTGCAACTTTTGCGCTTGTGCAAAGGCAATAACTAGGCGGGCTTTGAAATCCACTACCCGCGCCGTATTTTTGGACAATGTGCCAATGAAATAGCATTGCGTTTCGGTTAATAACGCATAGCGCTCCGGCGTTCCCCCTCCCTGCTCCCTCTTGCCACGTGCGATTTCAAATCTCACGTGGTAAAACGGGTTGGAAGGGTTGGTGCGTTGCTCCACTTCAGCCAATTTCTCCTGATAGCGGTCGATGGTTTTCATAAAACTGCGGTGCTTGATGCCCAACAATTCGGCGATATTTCGGCTGTCTGCCCGCATTCCGTATTTGGCGGTAATGGTTACGGCTACGCCTTGGCAGGTGGTGGCAAGTTGATTTGCTTTCATGCCCTGCCTCCCAACACCAGCGAATAGCGGCCTCTCTACACGGTTTGGCCGAACTGGTTTCGCACGCGCTCCATGGTGCAGACGATATTGTGTCCTGCCTGCCGAAGCTCGCAGATGCGGGCGTTGCAGCCCATGATGCCCATTTGGTGCATATCGTAGGCGGTCAGGCTTTGCCCGCTCTGCAGGGCGGAGAGGATGCGCTGGTTTTGCGTAGGGATGGTAGAATGGCGGGTAGTGGTAATTCCCTTTGTTTGGCCGTTCGGATGCTTGGCGTTCGGGCGGTTTTTGTTTTGCATGGCCTGCCTCCCTAGCGGTTCTCGGCCAGCTTGCAGATGTAGCCGTCAATCTCGGATTGCAGCCAGCCGGTGGTATTGGCGGAAACTTTGAAGGGTTTGGGAAAGTCGGGGCGGTATAGCCGGTGCTTGGGGTTGTTCCAGTTCCAAAGGGTGGAGAGGGAAACGCCGAACAGGGCGGCGGCTTGTTTGGGGCGGATGATGCTTTGTTGCATGGTTTGATACCTCGTTAGCTGTTGTTGGATAATGCGAAGCGAAATAAAACACCAGCCCGCCTGCTGGTGTCTGGTTTTCAGGTAGCCCCATCTGTTGCAATCAAGGCTTGGGCTTGGCGGTATCGCTCCCGCAGATAGTCTGAATACCATTGCATCATCTCCCGCCGCTCGGCCAGATACTCCGCCCGGTTGTAGGCGGCTCTAATCCGGTTGCTTTCTTCATGCGCTAACTGGCGTTCTATGGCATCTGGGTTGTAGCCTTGTTCGTTCAGGATGCTGCTTGCCAAGCTGCGGAAGCCGTGCGGGGTGGCTATGCCTTTGTAGCCTAGGCGCTCAATGATGCGGGTTAGGGTGGCATCGCTGATAAAGCCGGTGGTTTTGGTGCGGCTGGGAAATAGATAGGGAGTATTGCCGGTTAAGTCGTGCAGTTCCCGCAGTAGCTCCAGCGCCCAATCGGAAAGCGGCACAGTATGGCTGCGTTTCATCTTCATGCGCTCGGCGGGAATAATCCATTGCGCCGCTGAAAAGTCCACTTCCACCCATTGCCCGCCGCGTAGTTCGGTATTGCGTACAAACACCAGCATAGTTAGCAGCAAGGCAATTTTGTTTGCCGGTTCAATATCGGCCAGTATCAGGCGGCGGTAAAACTCGGCCAGTTCTTCGCGGGGCAGGGCGGGCATGTGGCGGGTGGTCTTTTTCTCGAAGTGGCCGCGTAATGGTACGGCGGGGTTGCGGTCGGTTATCTCCAACATGGCGGCATAGGTGTACACCGCGCCTATCCGTTGCCGCACTTTCTCGGCGGTTACATTGGCGCCGCGTGCCACAATGGCGGCAAGAACATTTTTCACGTCGGAAACGCTTACTTCGGCCAGCGGTATTTGCCCAATATGGGGAAACACGTCTTTTTGCATATCGGCAAGGATGCGTTCGGCGTGAACGGGCTGCCAGCGGTGCAGGTTGTCGGCATGCCAACGGCGGGCAAGGGCTTCAAAGGTATTTAGGGCGGCGGCTTTTCGCTCTTGCTTTTCCTGTTGCTTGGCGGCGGCGGGGTCTTGCCCGTCTGACAGCAGACGGCGGGCATTTTCGGCAGCCTGCCGTGCTTCTGAAAGCGAAACGGCAGGATACTTGCCGATAGTCAGCGTTTTTTCCTTGCTGTCTATACGGTATTTCAGGCGGAAGATTTTGCCGCCTGCCGGGGTAATTTCCAGATACAGGCCACCACTGTCAAACAGCTTGGCTTTCTTTCCTGTGCCGGTAGGTTTCGCGTTCTTGATTTGGCGGTCGTTCAGGGGCATTCTGGGGGTATATTTTTGAGGGTATTTTCTGGATACCCCCAATCATACCCCCATAAAAGGGGCAATTCAATTAGACGGCATTAGACGGGATTAGCTTAGCAAGGAAAGAGAAAGGATAACTTGAATCAGCCTGAAATCCTTGCCTGTCTTGAATTTGGCTGATTGCATTGGATGGTATTAGACGTAAAAAAACAGCCCGAAAAATTGGGCTGTTTCTATTTGATGGTGCCGACAATGAGACTTGAACTCATACGACCTACGGTCACTACCCCCTCAAGATAGCGTGTCTACCAATTCCACCATGTCGGCTGAAAAATCAAAATTTGTTTTTACTCCGGAATAACCGGTTGGCTGGCTGCTGCGGGTTGCGAATCGGCCGGAGCGTGATGCTGTGCAGCAGCAGGTGTATCCAAACCCAGTTTGTTACCGCTGCCCTGCTTGGATGAAATGATGCTGAGTGCTAAGCAGCAGCAGAAAAATACAGTGGCGGCGATAGCGGTGCTGCGGCTGAGGAAGTTGGCGCTGCCGGCAGAACCGAATACGCCTTGCGCACTACCAGTGCCAAAAGCGGCACCGGCATCAGCACCCTTGCCCTGCTGCATCAGTACCAGACCAATGACAGCAATCGAGGCAAAGCCACCGATAATCATAATAAGGGTTTTGAAAGCTTCCATGTTTGTTTCGCTATTTATTGTTTTGCTGCGGCTTGAACGATGGCGGCAAAACTGTCGGCCTGCAAGGATGCTCCACCGACTAAGGCACCGTCTACATTTGGCAGGGTCAGGATGGTTTGTGCATTTTGTGCATTGACACTGCCGCCGTAAAGAGCGCGGATATTAGCACTCTTGTTGGCGAAAGACAAGAGTTCTGCGTAAATAAAAGCGTGCATATCGGCAATTTGTTCGGGGGAAGCCACTTGCCCGGTACCGATGGCCCATACCGGTTCGTAGGCAACGGCAATGTGAGGCATGGCTTTGCCGCGCAATACGGAGAGTTGTTCGGCCACTACAGCTTGCTCCTGCGCAGCTTGGCGTTGGGCTAGGGTTTCGCCTACACACAGAATCGGGGTGAGGCCGGCTGCCAAGGCATTGTCTAATTTGACGGAGAGGGTTTCGTTGTTTTCGCCGAAATATTGGCGGCGTTCAGAGTGACCGAGCAGAACGAATTGTGCACCAAGGTCGGCCAGCATGGCAGCGGAAGTTTCGCCGGTGAACGCGCCGTCTTTATCGAAGCGGCTCACATCTTGCGCGCCGACTGGCAGAGCGGGCGCAGCTTGTTTTAAATCGAGTAGATAGGGCAGGGGGGCGGCAATGCCGGTACAGACGTTTTCAGGTAGCCTTTGTGTCGTCCAAGCTTGGGCAAATGCTGCTGTTGAGCTGCGGCGGCCGTTCATTTTCCAGTTACCAATAATCCAAGGTTGTTGCCAATTCATGCTGTGCCGTCCTTTCGGTTGTGGGATGGTCGGGGCTTATTCTGCGGGGTTAGTTACGGTTTGGGTTTGTTCTGCCGCGGCAGTCAGGCGTGCCATTTGGGTGGCGATGCCTTGTTCGATTTTGGCCATGGAGCCGGATTCGACTTCGTGGTAGGCCTCGAGCAGGGCGTATTTGAAGGCTTCTACGTCTGCGCCGCCGTGGCTTTTGATTACGATACCGCGCAGGCCGAGGAAGATGGCGCCGTTAAACTTGCGCGGGTCGAGGCGATTTTTGAAGCCGCGCAGGGTGGGCAGTGCCAGCAGGGCGGCCAGTTTGTTCAGCCAGTTGCGGCTGAACTCTTCGCGGATAATGCCGCCAATGAATTTAACCGCTCCTTCAATGGCTTTTAGTACGGCATTGCCGGTAAAGCCGTCGGCCACCACAACGTCGACTTCGCCACTGAACACGGCGTTGCCTTCCACATTGCCGACAAAATTCAGCGGGCTTTGTTGCAACAGGTGGTGTGCTTCTTTAATTACGCTACCGCCTTTGATGTCTTCAGTGCCGACATTCAGCAGGCCGATACGCGGTTGGCTGTTGCGCGGATACATGGCGCCGAACAGCTCGCCACCCATCACGGCAAATTGCAGCAGCTGGGCGGCAGAGCAATCCACGTTGGCACCCAAATCCAGCATCAGGGCGAGACCGCCGCCTTTGGAGGGCATAAATTTGGCAATCGCCGGCCGATCGATGCCGGGTAGGGTTTTGAGCACGAAGCGGGCGGTAGCCATGAGGGCACCAGTATTGCCAGCCGATACGGCGGCCTGCGCTGCCCCTTCTTTCACCTGGCTGATGGCCACGCGCATGGAGGAGTTTTTTTTGTTTTTCAAGGCCGACTGTGGGGCTTCGTCCATGCCCACCACTTCGCTGGCATGTATGATTTGCAGCCGCTCGTGTGAAGCGTGTTCGCCCAGTGCGCTGCGGACGGCTTCTTCATCGCCTACCAGAATGAGTTTGACATCGGTTTTTTCTTGTAGGAAGGCCAAGGCTGCCGGAATGGTAACTGTAAGGCCGGCATCGCCACCCATGGCGTCTATGGCTAAAGTAATCATTTGATTCTGCGTTTCCGTTGTGTTCCGTTGCCGTGCCATGAGGCTACCTGAAAAATAGAATGGAGTAGCGGCGGACGGATGGTTTCAGGTAGCCCTTAGGGCAGTTGCGGTTTTTGGGCGGCCAGTGCGTTGTGTTCGGTGATGTCGTCGGCATCCCAGGGGTAGTTGATCCACCAATCGGGCGTAACCAGACTACTGAAATAGGCGATATCTGGCGGGAGGATGCCTTTTTTTGCTTTGATTTTTTCGTGCAATACAGCCACGCCTAATGAGGCAAAGTCTTCTTGTTGCAGCTGTTCGAGGCAGAATTGCAGGGTAACGCGGCTGTCGTCCACTTCGTCTACCACCAAAACGTGTTTGCCTTTCAGGCTCTCCGGCATGGGGTCGAGCCATTGGACTTTCTGCACGGAATCACGAGTGGTGTGGCCCTGGTCGTTGCAGTAATAGGCGGTGGTGATGGCGTAGATCGGAATATTGAGGAAGCTGCGCAGTATCCGCGCGGGGATAAAACCGCCGCCGCCGATGGCGATCATCGCATCGTAGCAGGTGCCGGACGCTTGGATTTTTTGTGCCAACTGGCGGATGGCTTGATGAATTTCGTCGTAGGTATACCAAATTTTTTCCGACATTTTCAATCCTTTGTTGGGTCGGCGCAGCGCGGGCTGTCGTTGTTGAGGCGTCTGCGTAACGGCAGATTGTAAACAGCTGCTGAATGGAGGGCAACTCATCGGCAAGGCTGGAGCCGTTTCAGGCTACCTGAAACTTCAGCTTGATTGGCTGCCCTATGTTTGCAATGCAAAAAAGCCAGTAATTGCTAAGGGCAATCTGCTGGCTTGGAATCGGCCTATGGCTGATTTACTCGTCTTTGGCCTTCACCACTTTACGGCCACGGTACATGCCGTTGGCGGAAATGTGGTGCGGGCGGTGTACTTCACCGGTGGCGCTGTCTACAGACAGAGCGGGAGCAGTCAGCGCGTCGTGGGCGCGGTGCATGCCGCGGCGAGAGGGGGATTTTTTGTTTTGTTGAACAGCCATGTTGCAAACTCCTGAGGATAAACCTGAATAAAATAATTAACGACCACTTTTCAACGCCGCCAAAGCAGCAAACGGATTGGGGCGATCTTGATTGACGGCATCGAGCTGATCGGAATGACAGCTTTCGTGGCAGGGTGCATACGGCAGCGCCATCAAAATCTGCTCTTCCACCAGCGTGCCTGCATCCAACTGTGCTTCCGGCAACATGCCTTCGAGCTCTTCTTCGGCCGCCATGGCTTCATCCAGCGCTTCTTCACTGTCGAACAAAACGATACGTGCCTGTTCGTTTAAAGCAAAGGGCAGCGGCTGCATGCAGCGTTGGCAAACCAACGACAACTGCGCTGAAACCGACAAGTCCAAATACAGGCGTCGCCGTTTATCGCAGCCGCCCTGTAAGGCAAAAGACACCGGCGTTTGCCGTTCGGCCAAAAACTCGTGCCGGCTTACGCGCTCGTCCATCTCGCTCAGCCGAATTTGGCCGGCCAGATGCTGCGCCTGCTCGGCCAGCGCTTTCGGATCAATCAAAATAGGGTCTGACATAAACGCGTCATGATATAATCAGCCGCCTGAAACGTCAATATTTTAATACGGTTTATGAACACAGTCCTGCCGATTGTCCTCGCTTCTTCTTCGCTATTTCGACAGCAGCAGCTGGCCAAACTAGGCCTGCAATTTACCACTGCCGCGCCTGATTGCGATGAAACGCCGCTGCCCGGAGAAACACCCCGCCAAACTGCCCAACGCTTGGCCGAAGCCAAAGCCCGCGCACTGGCCGTGCGTTTCCCGCGGCATTTGATTATCGGAGCCGACCAAGTGGCCTGCTGCAACGGGCGGCAGTTGGGCAAGCCGATGGACGTGGCGAAAGCACAACAAATGCTGGCTGAAACCGCCGGGCAAGAGCTGCATTTTTACAGCGCATTGTGTGTGCTCAATACGTTTTCAGGTAGCCTGCACCGCCATGTGGACACCACCGCGGTGAAGATGCGCCCGCTTACCGCGCAGCAAATTGCCCGTTATCTGGAGCGCGAACCGGATGCGGTTTATTGCGCCGGCGGCGCGAAAAGCGAAGGTTTGGGCGGCGCACTGATTGAACGCATCGACAGCAGTGATCCCAATGCCCTCATCGGCCTGCCGATTTTCCGGCTGATTGATTTTTTGCAGGCTGAAGGGGTGGCGGTTTTGTGAGCTTGAGGCTACCTGAAATTTTAGCTTCAATGGATTGGCAGAAACTTTATCGGTTGCAGAGTGTAGTGGCATGATGGATAAGGTAGAGAAGTTATTTTCCGGTGCATATGTAGAGTTTTTAGCACGGTATCCAAAAGGCTTGGATGATGCCAAATTTCAGCCTGCCAATAAAACAGATAACGATGAATATTTGTTTGGCTCGGTATGGGATGGCAATACTATATTCCAACAAGATTTTTCCGATTCTCCTAATTATCTGATGCCTTCCGTTATTGCCGATCATTTGGCATGCAACGAGGTAGATATCTGCTTTAATGCACCTGATGTGTTTTCACTGAATGAAGTAAGAAATATGCATGCTTTTGGCCAGTGCGATACAGGATTTATTAGTTTCAACCCGGCCGATAGCTCAGTGTGTATTGTTTATGCCGATGGTTTTATAGCCAGAATAGCCAACTCTTTTGATGAATTTATTTTAAGCCTGCATGAATAGGCGAACTCTGAAAAACCACCAAATTTTAACTGCGTTGAAGCTTTGCTTTCAGGTAGCCTTTTCTAAACCAGCAACAAAACTATGCAACCCACTTTATTCCTTATCCCCACCCCGCTGGGCAGCCCGGATACCCCCTGCCTGCTGCCGCACGAGCAAACGCTGCTGGCCGGCCTCACCGATTTCGTGGTTGAAGGCGAGAAAACCGCCCGCGCCTGCCTGCGCCATTTCGGTTTGAACGCTCCGCTGCAAGAGCTGAGCCTGCGCACGTTAAACAAGCACACCGAGCCTGTCGAATTGCCCGATTTGCTGCAACCGCTGCGCCAAGGCCGCAGTATGGGTTTGCTCAGTGAAGCCGGTTGCCCCGCGGTGGCCGACCCCGGCGCGGTGCTGGTGGCGCTGGCGCATCGCGCCGGATTTGTCGTATGGCCGCTGGTGGGGCCGTCCAGCCTGATGCTTGCCCTGATGGCTTCTGGCGCCAACGGCCAGCAGTTTGCCTTTCGCGGCTATCTGCCTGCCGATTCTGCCAGGCGGGCAGGCTACCTGAAAACCATCGAGCAGGATTCGCAGCGCCGCAACGAAAGCCAAATCTTCATCGAAACCCCCTACCGCAACAACGCCCTGCTGGCCGATGCCGTAGCCACGCTGCAAGCCGATACCCTGCTGTGCGCCGCCAGCAACCTTACCCTGCCGGAACAGCGCATCATCAGCATGACGGCGGGGGAGTGGCGCAAGCAGCCGCAACTGCCCGACCTGCACAAGCAGCCGACCGTATTTGTGGTTTATGCTGCCGGCCAAACGCCTGCACCTGTCCGTAAACGGCGTTAGAGGCTACCTGAAACCTTGGCTCGGCTGTTTTCAGAAGCCTTGGTTTGAGCGAAGTGCCATTTTGCTTGTTTTAGCTTCGCAGAAACTCACTTCATTTGTTTTAACTGCGTTGAAGCTTCGCTTTCAGGTAGCCTTTGCCATCCAATCGCATTCAATAGAGGAGGCTTTATGACCCCTATTCCCGTGAGCATCACCATGCTGGTGAAAAACGCCGAGCGGCACTTGGAAGCCTGCCTGGCCGCGCTGGCCGTGTTTGACGAAATCATCGTGCTCGACAACGGCTCCACCGACCGCACGCTCGACATTGCCCGCCGCTTTCCCAATGTGGCCGTGCATCATCACGACTTTATCGGCTTCGGCCCGATGAAAAACCTGGCCGCCGGTTTGGCACGCAACGATTGGGTGCTCAATATCGACAGCGACGAAATCCTGCCGCCCGAGCAAGTGGAAGCCATCCGAGCGCTGGACTGGAGCGACAGCAGCAAAATCTACGCCCTGCCGCGCCTCAACCACTATCGCGGCCGCCCCATCAAAAGCTGCGGCTGGTATCCGGATTGGGTGAAACGCCTCTACCAGCGCCAAACCGTGCGCTTCAACGACAACCAAGTGCACGAATCCCTAATCGAACCGGCCGACAGCAGCGTGGTGAGCCTACCTGAAAAACATCCGCTCCTGCATTACTCGTTTGACGGCGCCGCCGCCCTCATCAGCAAAATGCAGCACTACACCGATTTGTTTGCCGCACAGCAGCAATTCAAACGGCGCGCTTCGGTGCTCGGCGCAGTAGGGCACGGCGCGGCGGCGTTTTTCAAAAACTATATTTTGAAACGCGGCATGTTTGACGGCGGCGACGGCTGGACGATTGCCTTTGCCAACGCCAGCGGCGCCTACTACAAATACATCAAGCTGCACGAGGCCAACCAGCGGCTCACCGTGTCGCTCATCATCACCACGTACAACCGCCCCGACGCGCTGGAAGCCGTGCTGCGTTCGGTGCTGGCGCAGCGCGTGCTGCCGCAGGAAGTGATTGTGGCCGACGATGGCTCGCGCGACGATACCCGTGCCGTGGTCGAACGCTATCGGACGCAGTTCCCGGTGCCGCTATTGCACGCCTGGCAGCCAGACGACGGCTTCCGCCTGGCCGAATCGCGCAACCGCGCACTGGCGCAGGCGGGCAGCGACTATATCGTGATTGTCGACGGCGATATGGTGCTGCATCCCGAATTTATCGCCGACCACAAACACGCCGCGAAAAAAGGCCTGTTTGTGCAGGGTAGCCGCGTGATCCTCACGCCGGAGAAAACCAACGAGCTGCTGGCCAATCCTGCCAGCTACCGCGTGCTCAAATGGTATGAAAAGGGCTTGGAAAAACGTTTTGAAAAACGCTTCTCCGCCTGCCGCCTACCGTGGCTTTCCCAGCGCATCCTGTGCCGCGAAACCCGCGACGATTTTCACGGCATCCGCGGCTGCAATATGGCTTTCTTTCGTGAAGACGCCCTGAAAATCAACGGCTTCAACAGCGATTTTGTCGGCTGGGGGCGTGAAGACAGCGAATTTGTCGCCCGCTTTTTCAACAACGGCGGCCAACGCGCCAACCTGAAATTCGCTGCCGTGGCCTACCATCTTTACCACCCCGAAGCCGAACGCGCCGCCCTGCCGGAAAACGACCGCCTGCTGGCCGCTGCTCAGGAGCAGAAGCTGGTGTGGTGTGAAAATGGCGTGGATCGGTTTTTGCCCGCAGAGTAAGCGCTGCAAATGATAAAAAGGCTACCTGATTGTTCAGGTAGCCTTTTGGCTAGTTGAAGCAAGCGGTTAGCGGTTGCCGTCGGTATTGTATTTTTTCTCCAAGCGGGCGAAGAACCAAGCCAGCGCCATGGTAAGCATCAGGTAAACCAAGGCGATGAAGTAATATGGCTCTTCATACACATAATAGCGGCCGGCCGCGCTCTTGGCGACATAGGTGAGCTCGGCTACGGCGATGGTGGCCAAAAGCGAGCTGTCTTTGAGCAGGGTAATGAATTCGTTGCCCAATGGGCCGAGCATGCGGCGCAGGGTTTGCGGCAGGATGATGTAGCGCATGGCTTGGCCGTAGCTCAAGCCGAGCGAGCGGGCGGCTTCCATTTGGCCGCGGTCGATGGATTTGATGCCGGAGCGGAACACTTCGGTGATGTAGGCGCCGGAGTTGAAGGAGAGTGCCAAGACACCGGCCACCAGCGGGGCATAGTTTTGGCGCAGGTAAACAGCCAAATCGCCGCTGATCAGCAGGCCGTTTTGCTGGTGCACCAAAAGGGGCGACCACACGTTGTGCCAAATAAAAATCTGCACCAGCATCGGTGTGCCGCGGAATAGGGTAACGTAGAGGCGCGAGCATTGTTGCAGCAGCCACAGCAGGCCTTTGGTAACGATGTTGCCTTTTTCGATTCGAATCACGCGGACCAGGGCATTGCACAACCCCAGAATCATGCCGAAAAAGGTGGCGGCAGCGGCGATGCCGATGGTGGCCAGCACGCCGAAGAAAAACATTTGGCGATATTCGTAGATAATCGGAAAATGTTGGGAAAACAGTTGAATAAGGCCGGTTTCGCTATTCATGGAAATCTTAGCTCAGTTGCAGAATTGTTTACGGATTTTGACGAAATAAGGGGCGGATTGTACAAGAAAACGGCTGGCTTGTCAGTTGGCGGCAAGTGGCCGGAAAAGGGGATGGTGGGCGGCAAAATGAATATAGTGGATTAAAATAAGAATGCTACTGCGTTGGCTCGCCTTGCCGTATTGCTCATACTGTCTGCGGCTCGCCGCCTTGTCCCATTCTTATTTTAATCCACTATAAAGGCTACCTGAAAACGAAGCTTCAATGCAGTTAAAACGAATGAAGCGGGGTTTCAGGTAGCCTAATTATATTGGCTGCTTAACCGGCAGGGTTGGCCAGACGGTTGATTTCGGCCAGCACGGCTGCGGGGTCGGGCGCTTGGGTGATGGGGCGGCCCATCACGAGGTAGCTGCTGCCGGCGGCGAGGGCTTGGGCGGGGGGCATGATGCGGCGTTGGTCGTCTTGGTTGCCGCCGGGGTTGGGGCGGATGCCGGGCGTAACCAGCACAAATTCGCTGCCGCGCTGCTGGCGCAGGGTGGCGGCTTCGTGCGGGGAGCAAACTACGCCGTCGAGGCCGGATTGCTGCGCCAGGGCGGCCCAGCGGGATGCCCAATCGGCAATGGGGGCGGTGAGGCCGAGTTCGTTGAGGTCGGCCTGCTCCATACTGGTGAGGATGGTGACGCCGATGAGCAGGGGGCGTTGTCGGTGGTTGGCCACGGCTTCGGCAGCGGCTTCCATCATTCGGCGGCCGCCGGCGGTGTGCATATCCACCATCCACACACCCATATCGGCGGCCACGCGGCAGGCGGCGGCCACGGTGTTGGGGATATCGTGGTATTTGAGGTCGAGGAAGAGCTGGAAGCCTTGGTTGATCAGGGCTTCGGCCAGGCGGCGGCCGGTGGCGGTAAACAGTTCTTTGCCGATTTTGAGGCGGCACAAATCGGGGCTTAAGCGACGCACGAAGGCGAGGGTGTCGGCTTCGTTGGCAAAATCGAGGGCAACGATAACGGGGGTTCGGCGGGTGGGTGCGGCGGAGTCGAGGATGAGGGGATTCATGGGATGAGAGCAGATGGGGTTGAAATGGAAAAAGGCTACCTGAAAGCCGTGTTGCTAAGGAATGGGTTTCAGGTAGCCTTTAATTTAAGCATCAAGCGGGGGCATGGGGCTACCGCTTTCGCCTGCGGCGGCGGTGAGCTCGGCGAATTCTGCTGGATGGCGGCGGATATAGGGGCAGACGGTGCAGAAATCGTCTTCCGATACCAGGCAGTAGTCGGCATCTAGCTCGTCGAACTGGGGGAATTGCGTGCGCAACTCTTCAATGCTGCTGCCGTTTTGAGCGGCGGCTTGGATGGCGGCTCTGTGCTGTTGGTAAAGGGCACGGGCGCGGTCGATGATATCGGGGGTGTCGCAAACGCCCCATTGGCGCAGGTATTCGGCGGTTTCGGGGGCGAGGGCATGTTCGCCCCGGCCATCGGCAATCAGCAGCACAAAGCCATCATCTTCCATCAGAAGGTCGAGGCTGAGGTAGGCGAGCAGGGCGTGTTGGGCGCCGCTGTAGCGTTCGATAAAACGGTCGCTGTGGCGGATGCGGTGTGTCCACACGTGGAGCATGCGGTACATTTGGTTGATGGTCATCATATTATTGGACATTTTATTTCTCCTTTAGAACTAAACTACGATGGAACTAAACTACGGTACTGCGGTGAAACTAAACTACGGTACTACGATGAAACTAAACTTCAATTTTGTTGGGTGCAAAGGTCTCCCATTTGTTGCAGGCAGGGCAGTGCCAGAAGAACACTTGCGATTTGAAATGACAGTGGCGACAGCGGTACATCACGTTTTTCTGCAGGGTGCGCCCGATTACGCCGCGCATCATGTCGGCATCGCTTTTCCAAGCAGGATCGAGGTTGCTCAGGCGCAGGCCGAGCAGGCGGTATACACCGCCGAGGTCGGGCTTTTGGCGCACGAGTTCTACGGCGATTTCGGCTGCTTTTTCTTCGCCGTAGAGCAGCAACGATTTTTCGTAAACCACGTTGATCAAATCAAGCTGGGGAAAGGTTTTCAGGTAGCCTGTGAGCACGGCGAGGCCGGCGGCGGCTTCACCTTGGGCGTCGTAGGCATCATACAGTTTTTCGCCCACCATGCTTAAGTAGGCATGGTTTTGTTTTTCGATGGCGGTGTAGGCGGCCACGGCGGCGGGGTAGTTGCCCAGTTTTTGCTCCAAATCGCCAAGAATCATGTTGGCGCGGGCGCATTTGCGGTTGGCGTCCAGCGCTTTGGCGATGTCGGCGCGGGCTTGCTCGAAGTCGGATTTAAACAGGGCGGCCTGCGCCAGCTCGCAGTAGAATTGGGCGATTTCGAAACGGTAGGTTTGTTCGTCGTGGCTGAGCAGTTGGGCAGTGTCGATGGCTTTGGCCCAGTCGCGGTCTTGCTGGTAGATGTTCAGCAGCACCTGGCGGGCTTGGGTGGCCACATTGCTTTGCTGTAAGCCGAGGAAAATCTGCTCGGCGCGGTCTACCAGGCCGGCACTTTGGTAGTCTTGCCCGAGCTCAAACAGCACTTGGTTGCGCCTTTCGCCCACGGTTTCGGGCGCTTCGAGCAGGGCCTGGTGCAGGCGGATGGCTTTGTCGTTTTCGCCGCGTTGGCGGTAGAGTTTGCCTAGTGTGAGGTGCAGCTCGTAGGTGTTGTCGCCGGAGGGCAGCAGGTCGGTCATGTCGGCCAGGTGGCGGGCGGCGCTGCCAAGATTGCGGTCTACCAGGGCATCCAGGCTGGCGTAAAACGCGGCGGGCACGGATTTGGCCTGCTTGAGCACGGCTTTCATGTCTACCCGGGCGGCAAACCAGCCCATGGCAAAGAAGACGGGCAGCAGGATAATCGGGGTGAGCCACCACCAAATATTGCCGTCCATGCGCCTATTCCTTTACCGGTGCGGCGTCGGGCACAGGCTGGGCGGCATCGGCGGGTGCGGGCGTTTGCAGCTGCTCCTGGGCGATGCGGGCGTTTTTACGCACTTCGTTGCGCAGGCGGTTGTTTTCATGGCGCAAAGCGAGCAGGCGGCCAAACATGGAAAATACGCCGAACACCGCGCCGATAACGAAAAACGCCAAGAGCAGCAGAATCAGCGGCAGGCTGATTTCGCTGCCGGGCAGATAGCTGAAGTTGACGAGATGGGTGTTGAATGCGGCTAAAACGATAAAAACCGCCAAAAGCAGCAGTTTGATAATGAGCGAAAACAGTTTCATGAGGCTGGGCCTTTCGTTTTGCGGGCGGGAATGGATATCAATGGCGAAGTGTAAACTATTTGGGGGGTTTCAGGTAGCCTGCCGGGCAGCGGGAGGCTACCTGAAAATATGTTATGATGGTTTCAGCTTATTAAGTTTGCTGCCAGCTAGCCTGTATTCATCGGCTAACCATTTCAAACAATAATAAAATATCTAATCAAACCCTGCCAGCCGGATTTTTCCTCCCACCCGTTAACAAATAAAGGAGCAATCTGATGTCTGCAACTGCTGTTACCCCCGTATCCGAATCCCTATTCAAACTCGGCCTGAACCAGGCGCTGCCCGTGAGCGAGCAGGCCACCACTTCGCGCACCGTGCTGAATAACGACTTGCTGCGCGTGGTGGCTTTCACGCTGGATGCCGGTCAAGTGCTCACCGAGCACACCTCCACCAAGGCTGTGGTGGTGATCCTGCTGGAAGGCGAGATGGATTTTTCCATCGGCGCGCGCCACGAAATCCTGCATGCTGGCGATGTGGTGTATCTTGCCCCAAACGAGCGCCATGCGCTGAGCGCCGTGAGCGCCTGCCGGATGCAGCTGGTGATGGTGAACGTGGATTGAGCTTGGATAAAGTAGCAGGCACGGTATGCCGAACCGCGTTTGTTTTGTTGAGACTACCTGAAAATAAAATGGCGGCTGGATAAGGCTGTTTTCAGGTAGCCTTTACTTCTGATTGCAGACTACCTGAAACATGATTTGCCTATACAGCCGCTACAAACTTTAACCTAGGGCTAACCGTAGCTTAAGAAAACGGTCTGTTACAATGCACTCGTTGTTCTGCATTGGGTTTTGGCCGCGCAAAAGGCCAATCCGCCTAGAGAACGCCAATTATAGTGAATTAAATTTAAACCAGTACAGCGTTGGCTCGCCTTGCCGTACTATTTGTACTGTCTGCGGCTCGCCGCCTTGTCCTGATTTAAATTTAATCCACTATACATTCCAACTACATTCCAAATGAAGGGAGTTTGAAAATGAAATTTTGGCAATCAACTGCATTAGCTGCTTTGGCTGTGGGCATCGCTGCTCCGGCATTCGCTGCCGGCGGCACTGTGTCTTATGTCTGCCAACAAGGCAAGCAGGTGGATGTGAGCTATCAGTTCAACAGCCGCGGCAAACCCGTATCTGCCCGCGCCCGCCTCAGCGGCAGCAACCGCAACATGACTTTCGATGCGCGCCACTCCGACAGCACCGGCACTGCGTTTAAAGACCGCGCCGGCTACAACCTGACCGGCCCGGCGCTCACCGCCCGTAACTACCGCACTGAAGAAGGCATCAGCATCCTCTCGCCGCGCAGCGAATTCCTGTATAAAGACTGTAATCCGCGCCAAAACGAGCCTGCCCGCCAAGCTCCGCCCGCCGCCGCCCGCAGTGGCAGCGTGGCCTATGTTTGCCAGCAAGGCCGCCGCGTGAACGTGAATTATCACTTCAACTCTGCCGGTGTGCCCACCAGCGCCGAACTGCGTGTGAACAACCGCAATCTGCGCCTGCCGTACAACCTGTCGGCCTCCGACAATGTGGACACCGTATTTAGCGCCAACGGCTACCGCCTGACCACCAATGCCATGGATTCGGCCAACTACCGCAGCCAAGACATCATCGTGAGCGCGCCCAACGGCCAGATGCTGTATAAGGATTGTTCGCCCGCCCGTTAATCGGAGTGGCGGATAAGCAAACAGGCACAACTTTGCGGTTGTGCCTGTTTTGTTTGGCTATGGTGTTTCAGGTAGCCTTTGGGGGCTCAATGATGGCCAGCAGCTTTTCTGCCAAATTGATTTGTGCGGAATCGGTAAAGCGGATGCTCAAGCCCTCGGCTAGGTCGTTGACCACGATAAAATCGTTGTCTTGAAACGTGAGCGTCCACATATCCGCATTCGGTGCTATGGCGTAAGCGTCCTCCCCACCGTATTTTTGCGCTGTTTCTTCAAACTGTTGCATCTCTACCGTCTGCTCCGCAGATTGATACAATGCTCCTTGATTAGCCTCTGAATCAAGGGTAGAATTTCCTGTGTGGGAAATGCCTCCTCCCGCTACGGGCGTTAGGTTTAACAAGGACGCAGCATGTTCCAACTTGTTGTGGGCATTGGCCGTTGGAGGAAACTTCCACAAAGAAACGGTGCGCAAGTCGCGCCGTTTTTTGCTGCTCTCCGCCATATAAAGCAGCACACCGTCATTAAATGATTTAACAAAAACAAATCGCTTGTTATTCGTGCCGGGGATATCCCTGAAACGAACATCGTCATAATCCTGCACAATATCGCCGATTCTGGCGATGTCATCTTCTAAAATCGGAAGCTGCCCGCGGGCGATCTCCTTTGCGCTGTTGCCATGTTGGGTGCGGATATGGTGTACCGCCGAGCGGTCGAAGGAAAGCGAGAATCCGGCTAATTCCGGAAAATCGTTCTCCAGCTTGGGGTGCTGGTCAGTTAAAAAAGCTGCCTGTGCTTTACTGGTGCCGTTCCACAGATTTCTAAACTCCATATCTGTTTCAGCATGCACCCAGCCTTTCGGCGGCGCAGAAGCCAGTGCCTGGTTCAACGCCGGCGCATTACCAATATCGCCTACGATATTCAGCTTGTGCGCCTGCCACATTTCAGGGATAGGGATGCCCAAGCGCTGCGCCTGCGTGGCCACATAGCTGCTAACCAATGCCGCATAGTTCTGATTGGCCTTGCGGTCGAACTGCCCAACCTGTTCCAGCTGGTCGGTCACTTCCTGTTCCACCGCCTGCCGTTCGGCCTGTGCCTGCTGTTGTGCCGCGCGTTCCTGTTGCCGCGCCTGTGCTTCCAGTTCTTGCTGGCCTTCCGCTTGGGCGGCCGCTTTCTGCTCTGCCGCTTCCGCCAGCGATACCCCGTCCGGTTCGAAGCGGGCAATCTGGCGCAATGGGGCAGCCAACTCTTTATTGGGAGAAATCAGCGATACCCATTCATTCTGCGGCACTTGAATATCCCCGCCTTGTTGCAAGGCTTGGGCATACTGGGCGGCGATACTGGGCGAAGCCTTGGCCGCCGCCTCTGCCAAACCGGATTGGTTCAATGCCTGTGCATCCAAATACAAATGGTGTTTATCGCCCACCACCTCATCCACTACTTCGCTAAAGGTTACCGGATCACGCTGCGCCAACTTGGATTGCTGTGCCGCCTGGTCGATTTCCGCTTGCACCTGCGCCGCTGCTTCGGCTCGTGCTTCACGCGCCATCGCCCGTGCTTCGCGGGTGTTACCCAATACCTCGACAGGGCCGGTGGCGAATTCAGCAAAGCCTTCCAACCGACCGACAACTCGCGCAAGAGTTGCACGATAAACTGAAGCACGAGCTTTGGCGGCAAGAGAAACTAGGGGAGAAACCGCAGCACTTATGGGATGAAGCCTGCATCCGCTGGATACAAGAAAACCAAGGCAAGAAAAGCCTGTCAGACGACAAAACAAAGATAAGGCTGCTAACCGAACTGCGCGGCCTGCCACTTGAGATGCTAACCCGCGACCTAATCCATAGCGTAGTGAATAAGCGACCGGGAACAGGCAGCACTAAGAACAGACACTTTGCCCTGATACGCGCCATCCTGAATAAATGCGTGAACGAATGGGACTGGCTAGACAAAGCCCCCAAGCTCAAGCTTCACAAAGAGCCCAAGAAACGCATCAGATGGCTGTATCCCGAAGAAGCACAGCGCCTAGTTAATGCCTTGGCACACCTGCCCTATATGCAGCATCTGGTTATCTTCTCGCTCGCTACCGGATTGAGGCAAGCCAACGTGCTTAATCTCAAATGGGAGCAGATAGACCTTAACCGGCAGGTGGCTTGGATATATCCCGACCAAGCTAAAGCGGGCAGGGCAATCGGCGTGCCGCTCAATCACACCGCCATGCAAGTATTGATGGGGCGACCAAGGGTAAGCGATTATGTGTTTACCAACACACGCGGCGGCAGAGTTCAAGAGGTCAGCACTAGGGTATGGCGCGAAGCGTTGGAGAAAGCTGGGATAGAAGATTTCGGCATAAGTAACAAAAAAGGTGCTAAAGCCCCCCCGCAAGCCTTATCCTG
>NZ_DBHKXY010000055.1:0-10366 GCF_057315495.1 Eikenella sp. | reverse complement strand
AAAAACCTTGCGGGATTGGTGTGGAATTTAGGGCTAATCTAGTACAGCCCCAAACATAATGCAACGCAGTTTCTGCGAAGCTAAAATTTTCAGGTAGCCTTTTTACTGAATAGATATCTATACTTTTCCACAATTAAAATCTTTCCCCTCTGGGGCTCAATGCAATGCCTGTATAACTTAGGCACAAAGAATATTTGGAACAACCGCCAAAGCGCATAGTCTACCATTCAGTCTCAATTTTATTTGCTTATGTTCCTGCTACTATTTTGCATGAAAATGAAAACCGACCGCTTAATCACAGGCAAACTGTCGATTGCACAATAACGCAATTGGGCAAACCATATGCTATTTGTTTTTTTACCGAATTGAAGCCATGATAAAACCCTTCTCCAATAAATTGAAGAAGGCAATTGCAGCATAAGCAAGATTTTGAGGGATTTTATTGATCGGCCTAATGCAATCGCTGATGCAAATCCAATGTAACCATCGTAAAAGCCGAACAGAACGCGAACTACCTAGAACAAACGATAAAAGGCAAATTAACAGAAGAAGGGGCATACTAACCTGTTAACTTTTAGAGATAAAAAATAAACTCTTACTATATTTATAGTAAGAGTTTACCAAAATCTGGCACGCCCACGGGGAATCGAACCCCGGTTACCGCCGTGAAAGGGCGATGTCCTAACCGCTAGACGATGGGCGCGGAGAAATCTTGTGGCGCACCCGGAGCGATTCGAACGCCCGACCCTCTGGTTCGTAGCCAGATACTCTATCCAACTGAGCTACGGGTGCGCTGTGAAGTTTTGAATTATAGTCAGGCTTAATTTTCAAGTCAAGCTATTTCGCCGAAAATATTCCCTATTTGTGCATAATATTGGCTAGCTGTTTCATTCATCAGTGAAAATAAATGTGTTGAAAGCTGTTTCATCAATAGCTTTGAATCGTGTTGCTTAATTTTCAGGTAGCCTTCCCTCTCTGTACAGGCTACTTATAACTTGGCAAATTCCAGCAAACCCGCTATAACCCAGCCTCATCACTATCTATTCCAAGCTCTGCCCATATGTCCAAAACCACCTCCCTCCAGCTAGCCAAACAGCTTATCGCCCAAGCCTCCGTTACTCCGGATGATCATGGCTGCCAAGAGATCATTGCCGAACGCCTGCGCGCCATTGGTTTTTCTATTGAACCCACGCCATTCGGACGTACACAAAACCTGTGGGCACGGCGCGGCAGCGGTGCGCCGCTATTGTGTTTTGCCGGTCATACCGATGTTGTTCCGCCTGGCCCTACCGAAGCATGGGCATCTCCGCCGTTTCAGCCCACCGAACGCAACAGCAAACTTTACGGGCGTGGTGCAGCCGATATGAAGACCAGCATCGCCTGCTTCGTTACCGCCTGCGAACGCTTTATTGCACAGCATCCACAATTTTCAGGTAGCCTCGCCCTGCTGATTACTTCAGACGAAGAAGGCGACGGCAAAGATGGTACCGTGCGCGTGGTGGAAACCCTACGTGCACGCGGCGAGTATATCGACTACTGCATCGTTGGCGAGCCTACCGCCGAGCACACCCTCGGCGATACCATCAAAAACGGCCGGCGCGGCTCACTTTCAGGTAGCCTCACCATCCACGGCAAACAAGGTCACATCGCCTATCCCCACCTCGCCGCCAACCCCATCCACCTTGCCGCCCCCGCTCTGGCCGAGCTCACCACTGAGCATTGGGACAACGGCAGCGCCTACTTTCCGCCCACCAGCTTCCAAATCTCCAATATCCACGCCGGCACCGGCGCTACCAACGTTATCCCCGGCGAGCTATCCGTCCAGTTCAACTTCCGTTTTTCCACCGAATCCGATGCCGAAAGCCTGCAACGCCGGGTAGAAGCCATCTTGGAGAAACACCATCTACATTACAGCCTACAATGGCAGCTCTCCGGCCAACCCTTCCTAACCGAGGCCGGCCGCCTCACCCAGGTCGCCCAAGCCGCTATTGCCGAAGAATGCGGCATTCAAGCCACACTCTCCACCGGCGGTGGCACCTCAGACGGCCGCTTCATCAAAACCATTGCCCGCGAACTAATTGAGCTTGGCCCGGTGAATGAGAGCATCCACCAAATCGACGAGCACATCGAGATCGATGCTATCCCCCGCCTCTCCGCCATCTACGAAAACATCCTACGCCGCTTGCTGCTCGATTAAACCTGCTGGATATTTCACCCGAATGCCACAAGATTTCAGATAGCCTATTTACCTACAGACTACCTGCCTCGCACCGTAACAACAAAAAGGCTACCTGAAAATCTTCAGGTAGCCTTTTAATCATGCCCAAACGCTTACAGGGAAATACGGCGGAAGTCTTTGAGCAGGTTAGCCAAGAATACGGTGAAGCGCATGCCGGCGGCGCCGTCGATCACACGGTGGTCGAACGACAGGGAGAGCGGGCACATCAGGCGGGCTTCGAAATCGGAGCCGTTCCACACCGGTTTCATCTGAGATTTGCACATGCCCAAAATGGCTACTTCGGGGGCGTTCACAATCGGGGTGAAGCCGGTGCCACCAATACCGCCTAGGCTGGAAATAGTGAAGCAAGCGCCCTGCATTTCCTGCGGTTTGAGCTTGCCTTCGCGGGCTTTTTTGCTCAATTCGCCCAGCTCGATGCTGATTTCTTTAAGGCCTTTTTTATCCACATCTTTAATCACAGGCACCACCAAGCCATTGGGGGTGTCGGCGGCAAAGCCGATGTGGAAGTATTTTTTCAACACCAGGTTGTCGCCGTCGAGCGAGGAGTTGAACTCGGGGAAGGCTTTGAGCGCGGCCACGCTGGCTTTGATGATGAAAGCCAATGGCGAGAGTTTCACGCCTTCGCGCTCCCACTCTTTGTTGAGCTGTTTGCGGAAGCTTTCCAGCTCGGTCATGTCGGCTTCGTCGTGTACGGTAACGTGCGGAATCATTACCCAGTTGCGCGACAGGTTTTGGCCGGAAATCTTCTTGATACGGCTGAGCTCTTTCACTTCGACTTCGCCGAATTTGGCGAAATCCACTTTCGGCCACGGCAGCAAATCCAAGCCGCCGCCCAAAGAAGCACCGGCAGCTGCAGGCTTGCCTGCACCGCCCTGCATGGCGGCTTTAACGAAGGCTTTGATGTCGTCTTTGGTGATGCGGCCTTTATTGCCGCTGCCTTTCACCAAGCTCAAATCCACGCCCAGTTCGCGCGCCAGTTTGCGGGCGGAGGGGCCGGCATGGGCTTTGGCGAAACCGGCTTCGTTCACGGGTGCGCTGCCATAGGCGGCGGTAGCCGGAGCGGCAGGCGCAGCAGGGGCAGGAGCCGGAGCTGCAGCAGGCGCGGGAGCGGCTTTGGGCGCTTCGGCCGCGGCGGGAGCAGCAGCGGCAGGTGCGCCGGCAGCGGCTACGTCGATGATGATGCTGCCTTCAGACACCTTGTCGCCCACTTTGATGTAAACGGCGGTAACGGTGCCGGCAGCGGTGCTAGGCACATCCATAGTAGCTTTGTCGGTTTCCAGAGTGATCAGGGTGTCGTCTACGGCCACGGTGTCGCCCACTTTCACTTCCACAGCAATCACGTCCACATCGGTGTGGCCGCCGATATCGGGCACGGCTACCTGAACATTGGCGGCGGCGGCCGGAGCTGCGGCGGGCGCAGCAGGTGCGGGAGCGGCTTCGGCCTTGGGTGCGGCAGCCGGAGCGGCAGCAGCGCCTGCACCGGCGGCTTCCACCAGTACAATCACATCGCCTTCGGAGACTTTGTCGCCTACTTTCACCTTCACTTCTTTCACGACACCGGCCGCATCCGCAGGCACGTCCATGGTGGCTTTATCGGTTTCCAGGGTAATCAGTGTGTCGTCTAGCGCGATCGTGTCGCCGGCTTTGACTTCCACGGCAATAATATCTACATTTTCGTGTCCGCCGATATCGGGGACCTTGATTTCTACAATACTCATAAGAGTTCCTTTTGGTATTCGGTTGGATTGGTTAATTAACGCCTTCTTCGGCAGCTGACCGCGTCTTGCAATTCCACCGGCTTCAGCTCGCCCTGTGTGCCGACTTCATATGCGGCCACGGCACAACGCTCGCCTTGCAGGCCGATCACTTCGTAATCATGTCCGGCTTGGGGCACGAATGAAGCCATGCGGGTGTTGCACGAGCCTTCGTGTTGGATGACGGTTTCGGTAGCACCTTCCATCACATTCCGCAAGCCGATATAGGCGGCCTGTACGTTCACGGCTTTGCCGGCCGGCACTGCATACTCGCGGAAAAATGCCCGCGAGAGGATACCGTTCATTTGTCCGATGTTCTTGCTGTGTTCGGTTTCGGCTATGCCCAAACTGCGACTTCTGGCCGTACCGGCAAACGAGCCGAATGCATCACCCAAACTGCCGCCCACGTTCACTTTATGGCCGCGGCGGGCTCGCCGATCTTCGGCTTCGCAGTCGATGCCGCTCACCATAATGGTGGGCTTTTGGTTTTGGCCGTAAAGGCGCACACGTGCTTGGGTGCTGCTGTCGTAGCTGGTGCTTTCTTCCTGCACCACCGGCGCATTGGAAGCGCAAGCAGCCAGCAAGGCGACGGAGCATACAACGAATAAGGGTTTCATATTTTCCTTTTCTGTTTTTCAGGTAGCCTCTGCCGCGGGGGCAAGGCTACCTGAAAACTTCAGGCCGGGATTAGCGTTTCCAGCTGGGGGCAACTTCGGTTTGAACGCCGTATTTCTCGAT
This sequence comes from Eikenella sp., assembly GCF_057315495.1. NCBI lineage: Bacteria > Pseudomonadati > Pseudomonadota > Betaproteobacteria > Neisseriales > Neisseriaceae > Eikenella > Eikenella sp. The sequence continues at coordinate 5,635 of NZ_DBHKXY010000055.1, read as the reverse complement.
GGCTTTCTGCACCACGTCTTTACCCACTTTGCCCTGTTTGGCCAAAGCGTCCAGCGCGGCCACAGCCACATGGTAGCGGTCTACTTCGAAGAAGCTGCGCAGGTTGGCGCGGCTGTCGGAGCGGCCGAAACCGTCGGTGCCGAGCACTACATAGTCGCCGTTTTCTTTGGGGATGTAGGCGCGGATGCGGTCGGCGAAGCTGCGGATGTAGTCGGTAGCAGCTACAACCGGGCCGGCATGGCCTTGCAGCTGCTGGGTAACGAAAGGCAGCTTTTGCTCGGCAGCCGGATGCAGGCGGTTCCAACGGTCGGTTTCGATGGCTTCGCGGTGCAGCAGGTTGAACGAGGGGCAAGACCAGATGTCGGCTTCTACGCCGAAATCGTTTTTCAGCAAATCGGCAGCGTGGATCACTTCCTGCAGGATGGTGCCGGAGCCCATCAGCTGAACGCGTTTGTCGCCTTTGCCGCCTTCGCGGAACAAGTACATGCCTTTGAGGATTTCCTGCTCGATGCCTTTGCGCTGCGGCATGGCGGAGTGGGCGTAGTTTTCGTTCATCAGGGTGATGTAGAAGAATACGTCTTCGTTATCCACATACATGCGTTGCAGACCGTTGTGTACGATTACAGCCACTTCGTATTGGAAGGTGGGGTCGTAGCCGACGCAGTTCGGAATCAGGTCAGCTTGCAATTGGCTGTGGCCGTCTTCGTGTTGCAGGCCTTCGCCGTTGAGGGTGGTACGGCCTGCAGTGCCGCCCAAGAGGAAGCCGCGGGCGTGCATGTCGCCGGCAGCCCAAGCCAAATCGCCGACACGTTGGAAACCGAACATTGAGTAGTAAATATAGAACGGAATCATCGCATAGCGGTTGTTGGCGTAAGAGGTTGCCGCAGCAATCCAGTCTGCCATCGCGCCGGGTTCGTTAATACCTTCTTGCAGGATTTGACCGTCAACGGATTCTTTATAGAACATCAGCTGGTCTTTATCCTGCGGGGTGTACTGCTGGCCTTTCGGGTTCCAAATACCGTATTGGCGGAACATACCTTCCATACCGAAGGTGCGGCTCTCATCAGGCACAATCGGCACGATGCGGCGGCCGATTTGCTTATCTTTCAGCAAGGCAGCCAAGATGCGTACGAAAGCCATGGTGGTGGAGAATTCGCGATCGCCGCTGGATTGCAGCTGGGCGTCGAAGGTTTCCAGAGCCGGGATCGGCAGGGCTTCGTTGTTCGGATTACGTGCCGGCAAGTAGCCGCCCAAGGCGTTGCGACGTTCGCGCAGGTATTGCATTTCCGGGCTGTCTTCAGCAAAGCGGAAGTAGGGCAAGTCGCCACTGTCGATTTGCTCGTCGGTTACCTGAATACCGAAGCGGTCGCGGAATTGTTTGAGCGACTTCACGTCCATTTTCTTGGCTTGGTGGGCAACGTTTTGGCCTTCGCCGGATGCACCCATGCCGTAGCCTTTGATGGTTTTGGCCAAAATCACAGTGGGGCGGCCGTCGGCGTTGTTTACGGCTTCATAATAAGCGGCATAAACTTTGTGCGGGTCGTGACCGCCACGGTTCAAGGCCCAGATTTCATCGTCCGACATATCGGCCACGAGGGCTTTCAGTTCGGGCGTGTTGAAGAAGTGTTCGCGAACATATGCGCCGTCTTTGGACTTGAAAGTTTGGTAGTCGCCATCCAGGCATTCTTCCATGCGCTGTTTCAGGGCGTGGTTGGTGTCGCGTGCCAAGAGGCCATCCCAGCGGCGACCCCAAATCACTTTCAACACATTCCAGCCTGCGCCGCGGAAGTTGCCTTCCAGTTCTTGGATGATTTTGCCGTTGCCGCGCACCGGGCCGTCCAAGCGCTGCAGGTTGCAGTTAATAACGAAAATCAGGTTGTCCAAGCCTTCGCGGGCAGCCAAAGCGATAGCGCCTTGGCTTTCCGGCTCGTCCATCTCGCCGTCGCCGCAGAAGCACCATACTTTGCGGCCTTTGGTTTTGGCCAGGCCGCGAGACTCCAAGTATTTCAGGAAGCGGGCTTGGTAAATCGCCATCAACGGACCCAAGCCCATGGATACAGTGGGGAACTGCCAGAAATCAGGCATCAGGTGCGGGTGTGGATAAGACGGCAGGCCGTTGCCACCCACTTCTTGGCGGAAGTTGTTCAGCTGATCTTCGCTCAGGCGGCCTTCCACGAAGGCGCGGGAATAAATGCCGGGAGCAGAGTGGCCTTGAACATAAATCAAATCGCCTTCTTCACCGGCAGCTTCATCTTTGGCACGCCAGAAGTGGTTGAAGCCCACGTCATACAAAGTAGCGGAAGACTGGAAGGAAGCGATGTGGCCGCCCAATTCCAAATCTTTTTTACCGGCACGCAGCACCATGGCGGCGGCGTTCCAGCGGATGGCGGCGCGGATGCGGTGTTCCAGCTCTTGATTGCCGGGCGATTTCTGCTCCTTGCCGACCGGGATGGTGTTCAGATACGCAGTGGTAGCACTAAACGGCAGGTGCACGCCGCGGCGGCGGGTGTAACGCACCAGGTTCTCCAACAGAAAATGCGCCCGCTCCGAGCCTTCGTTTTCTAGCACGGAACTGAGCGCATCCAACCACTCCTGGGTTTCAATCGGGTCGATATCATGTTTTTCGGCAGACATAAATCCTTATCCTCTTTACTTGGGTTAATCAATGAGCTTCGCTTTTTCGTTTGGCAACACAGTAAAAATCGGCCATAAAAGCATATGCTTAAATAGCCGAACCGGGAAACTGTTGTTTTCCGAAAATTTCCACCGCGCCGACAATGCTGCAACACTCTGTATTTCCGTGGAATATTAACAGTCTTGCGCCTGATTGGCAACGTTTTTATTCAGGCTTTTAAAGCCTTTATTCTTCAAGGCACAAACCCTGTTCCAGCACCCCGCTGCCTAAAAAATCATCCGAAAACAGCCTGGGATAGCTTATACATAAAACAACAAAACAGAAACGCCTACCCCGTGCGCCGTTTGCGCAATAAAATGAGTACCGCCCCATCGTTCGCACCATGCGGCTCGGCATAAGCCAGCACTTCCGGATGTGCCATCAGCCAGCGGCGCACCAAGCTTTTCAACACCGACACAAAGCCGTGCGAACCCAGCCCGCTGCCGTGCACGATTTCCGCGCACACCCCGCGCCGCAACACTTCCTCAATAAACTCGCTCAACTTCCGCTGCGCCTCCTCGCGTGTGCAACCGTGCAAATCTAAACGCCCCACGCACGGCCAATGCCCGGCCACCAGGCGGCGGATGTCGTCTTGCCCGCGGCCGTTTTTGCAAAATGAACGTGGCGGCTCGTGCTCGCTGTCAGCGCTCACGTAGAAATATTCCTCCTCATCCCATTCCATCACATCAAACCGCCGCTTCAAAGGCTTATTGTCTTTCGGCGCAGCCACCCGATTACTGTTTTTCAGCGGCATAACCTTGCCCACTGCCGCCGCAAAATCCGGCTCGTCCCGACGCTGCCGCTTAGCCTGCGCCGCAGCCTCTTCCTGCCGCCGCTTTGTCTCCTTACCCAATTGCTGCAACAGCTTTTGCGTATCCTGTTTGTCCATGATCCGGCTCCATATCTGATTTCATTTTTTCACCCAGCTATTTTATAACCGAAGCAGCACCAGCGAATACCACCACACAATTTTCAAGTAGCCTGATTGCAAATAGGCTACCTGAAAACTTGAAACTTCATGCTGCAACATGGCAATGCCAATCTATCTATTTTTCAGGTAGCCTAACCCCTCGTAAAGGCTACCTGAAACCAGTTTCGCCACACTGCCCCGCAGCCGCCCGCATACTTGCGGTATAATCCGGCACAACCTATTTTCCTGCCACCCCAAGAGGAGCTTCACCATGCAGCACACTTGCGATATCGTCGTTATCGGCGCCGGCCCGGCCGGCCTCAGCTTCGCCGCCGCAGCCGCACTCAGCGGTCTGAACATCCTGCTCATTGAGCAAAGCAGCCAGGAAACTTTGGCCAACCCGCCCTACGACGGCCGCGAAATCGCCCTCACCCACCCCTCGCGTGGCATCATGGAAAAACTCGGCCTGTGGCAGCACATTCCCGCCGAAGGCATCTACCCGCTCAAAGCCGCCAAAGTGATTAACGGCAGCTCCCCCTACACCCTCAACTTCCCTCCGCCCACCGACGGCAAAGGCCAGCTCGGCTTCCTCATCTCCAACCACGACATCCGCCGCGCTGCCTACCAAGCCGCCAGCCAGCATGAAAACGTCCATTTCCTCACCGGCCATAAAGTGCAGGAAGCCGTAAACGGCGAAGAGAGCGTGAGCATCCTGCTCGACAACGGCGACACCGTATCCGCCCGCCTGCTCATCGCCGCCGACAGCCGCTTCTCGCAAACCCGCCGCCAGGCCGGCATTTCCGCCGACATGCACGACTTCGGCCGCACCGTGCTCGTGGCTCGTTTCTCGCACACCACCTCCAACGAAAACACTGCCTACGAATGCTTCAGCTATGGCCGCACCATCGCCCTGCTGCCGCTTGGCGAACACATGACCAACTGCGTCATCACCATCGACAACCGCCGCCTGCACGAAATCACCGAGCTCAGCCCCGAAGCACTGGCCGCCGACCTTGAGCAACATCTGCAAGGCCAGCTCGGCAAGATGACCCCGGCCGGCAGCATCCACACCTATCCCTTGGTTGGCGTACACGCCCGCCGCTTCTCCGCCCGCCGCACCGCCCTCATCGGCGACGCCGCCGTGGGCATGCACCCCGTTACCGCCCACGGCTTCAACCTTGGCCTCGCCAGCGCCGACATCCTGGCCGGCCTCATCGTGCAGGCTGCCGCTTCCGGCCAAGACATCGCCGACACCAAGCTTTTGGAAAAATACGAAGCCAAACACATCCTGCACACCCGCGCACTGTATCACGGCACGAACTTCGTGGTGAAACTCTTCACCAACGAAACACCGCCCGCCAAATTCCTGCGCAATACCGTACTGCGCCTGAGCAACCACCTGCCACCGGTGAAAAAACTGATTACCAAACAGCTCACCGGTTAGTCTGCTGCCGCTTCAGCGCCGCAACCATATTTTCAGGTAGCCTGTTCCCGCAACAGGCTACCTGAAAACATTTGCTGCTCTACTCTATTCTTAACCCCTATCCAAGTTGCTGCAAAACCACGCTTCTCCCATTTTTTTGCCGCACCACTTGCCAAATGCACGCAACATCGGCATAATTCTCCGCTTCTTGCCGGTGTAGCTCAGTTGGTAGAGCACCTGACTTGTAATCAGGGGGTCGCGAGTTCGATTCCTGCCGCCGGCACCATAATTCTAATCGCAAATCAGCTAGTTAAGTTGGTTTGCGATTTTTCTTGTCTGTATACTCTCTGGCACTTTGGACAAATTTTGGACTAACTCGACTCCGGGGCGTAGGTCTGAATCAATCAATCTGGCGTGTTGCGAAAGGTGTTCCGGTGCCAGGTGGGCATACCTTTGCACCATTTCGATACTTTCCCAGCCGCCCATTTCTTTTAGCGCTGCTAGGGGTGTACCCTGCTGGACTAGCCAGCTTGCCCAAGTGTGCCGCAGGTCGTGCCAGCGGAAATCTTGGCATAAGTAACAAAATAGGTGCTACTCATCATCAGAAACAGAGAAATAATCCTTAATA
>NZ_DBHKXY010000054.1:0-9975 GCF_057315495.1 Eikenella sp. | reverse complement strand
GTTAAGTTTATTAAGGATTATTTCTCTGTTTCTGATGATGAGTAGCACCTTTTTTTGTTACTTATGCCGCAACTCCCAATATTTTTACAATCACGAAACGTAAGAATTTGTAAAATTTTTATTAGCCATACAGTATCCATTTTCTGATTAATGATTTTTATACTTATATGTAACAATATAATTTTTTAATAATAAATTATCCGTTTAAAAATACTAAAAGAATTTCATTCATAAAAAATTACCAAGTAAACCCAGTTAATTTATAAACAAATATTTACATTTACAATATTTTTCTTGACATAAACCTCATATCGAAAAAGAATGCAACCTCGTTTCAACCAAAGGTAAAGAAAATGTCTCTATCCACCCATGATCCTTATGCCAATTACAGGGAGCTTACCCTGCGCGGCATGGTGTTGGGCGCGTTAATCACCGTGGTGTTTACCGCCTCCAATATCTATTTAGGGCTGAAAGTAGGCCTCACGTTTGCCTCTTCCATCCCGGCTGCCGTGATTTCCATGGCGATTTTGAAATTCGCCAAAGGCAGTAATATCCTTGAAAACAACATGGTGCAAACCCAGGCTTCTGCCGCGGGTACGCTCTCTTCCGTGATCTTCATCCTGCCCGGCCTCTTAATGAGCGGTTATTGGACAGGATTCCCGTTTTGGCAAACCACTCTGCTGTGTATGGCCGGCGGTATTTTGGGGGTGATTTTCACCATCCCGTTGCGCTATGCCATGGTGGTGAAAAGCGATTTGCCCTATCCCGAAGGCGTGGCGGCAGCCGAGATTTTGAAAGTCGGTAGCGGCGACGGCGTGGTGGGTGAGGAAAATGCAGACACCACGCAAAAAGCTGACAGTGGTATTGGCGAAATCGTTACCGGCGGTGTGATTTCCGGTATTTTCAGTTTCGCCAGCAACGGCTTGCGCGTAGTGGCCGACAGTGCCAGCCTGTGGTTTAAAGCCGGCACGTCTATTTTCCAAATCCCGATGGGCTTCTCATTGGCTCTGCTCGGCGCCGGCTATTTGGTCGGCCTGGCCAGCGGTATTGCCATGCTGGTGGGCATTGCGATCGCCTGGGGCATCGCCATCCCCTATTTCTCTGCCACCAATCCGCAGCCGGCTGATATGGAAATGGTTGCTTTCGCTATGCGGTTGTGGAAAGAAAAAGTGCGCTTTATCGGCGCCGGCACCATCGGTATTGCCGCAATCTGGACGCTGATCACCCTGCTCAAACCCACCCTGGAAGGCATGAAAATGTCGTTCCGTGCCATCAAAGGCGGTGAAGGTGCTGCGCTGGAACGCGTTGAGCAAGACTTGTCACCCAAAGCCATGATTGCCTATGTACTAGGCATGATGCTGCTCTTGGGCTTCTCCTTCTACCACTTCGTGGCTGATGCCAACTTGCCTACCGGCACGGCTTGGCTGCTGGTAGTAGTCTGCACCTTGCTGGCTTTCGTTATTGGTTTCCTGGTAGCAGCTGCCTGCGGCTATATGGCCGGCTTGGTGGGCTCTTCTTCCAGCCCGATTTCTGGCATTGGCATCATCTCCGTAGTGGCTATTTCACTGGTGCTACTGGCTATTGGCAGTGCCAACAACATGTTTGCCGATGAAGGCACTCGCAATTTCCTGGTGGCGCTCACTCTGTTCTGTGGCTCTGCCGTAGTGGCCGTGGCTTCCATTTCCAACGACAACCTGCAAGACCTGAAAACCGGCTACCTGATTAAAGCCACCCCGTGGCGTCAGGAAGTGGCGCTGATTATCGGCTGCGTGGTGGGTGCATTGGTTGTATCTTCCGTGCTTGAGCTGCTCTACGCTGCCTACGGCTTCACTGGCGCCATGCCGCGTCCGGATATGGATCCGAGCCAGGCTCTGGCTGCGCCGCAGGCCACACTGATGACTACCATCGCCAAAGCCATCTTCTCGCACTCGCTGCAATGGAACTACATTCTCACCGGTATCGGTATTGGTGTGGTGCTCATCATCATCAACGAAGTATTGAAACGCAGCGGCTCCAAACTGATGCTGCCCACCCTGGCCGTGGGTATGGGCATCTACCTGCCGCCGGCTATCAATATGCCGATTGCCATTGGTGCCATCATGGCCGCCTTCCTGAAACGCCGCATTGGCAAAGATGAGGCCAAACAGAAAGATGCCGAGCGCGTGGGCACCCTGTTTGCTGCCGGCCTGATTGTGGGCGAGAGCTTGATTGGTGTGATTATGGCGCTGATTATCGCCCTGTCTGTTACCAGCGGCGGCTCCGACTCTCCGCTGGCGCTGAACCTGGACAACTGGGGCACCATCAGCGAATTCCTCGGCCTGGCCTTCTTCATCGGTGGTATGCTGATCTTCATCCGCCGCGTGATGAAAACCAAATAAACGCGTTGCCGCAAATGCAAACCGCCCGATAGATATCGGGCGGTTTTTGTATGTTGATTGAGTTTAAAAACGTAGGGTTGGTGGCACACATTCAGCAAAAGGCTACCTGAAAATATTGGGCATCAGATTTTTCAGGTAGCCTCTTTGATATATCAGCAGCGTAGGTAGCTCATTGCCCATACAGAAAGCGTATCAGCTTGAATATCCCGGCAGCCCGTTAAAACATTCCAAACAGCATCAACCATATAGCTTGGTATTCCTACCGAACCTCTTCGATACAATCAAATAAAAGTCTACCTGAAAACCAAACAAAACATGTTTCAGGTAGCCTCTAGCATTATTTTACTTTGCCGCCGATTCTGCCTGCCGAGCTTCCCCTTCCCGCAGCAGCTCCTCACGCACGCGCTGGCGAAAACGTCCTGCCGCAAAATGGTAGAACGGTTGCGGGCAAAACTGGCGGGCAATCACCGAAGCGGCAATCGACGACACCAACATCCAAAACAACAGCGACTGGCTGCCCGTCATTTCCATCACCACCACGCTGGCCGTGAGCGGCGCTTGCGTAGCCGCTGCTAAAAACGCAGCCATGCACAGCAAGGCCAGAATTGCCGCCGGGGCTTCCGCACCGGCAATTTGCGCGATGTGTACGCCCAAGAGCGCACCGATGGCCAGCGAAGGCGTAAAAATCCCGCCCGGAATGCCCGCCCAATAGGACAGCACCGTAGCTGCCCACTTCGCGCCCGCCAGGCCATAAGTCAAATCCGTCTGCCCGTGCAACGCGGCCGCCGCCACATCATAACCCGTGCCGTAGGTTTGCCCATCGAACAGCACGCCCAAGGCAGCCAGCATCAAGCCGAACACACCCGCCAACCAGATCGGGTGACGACGCATCCAATTGCGCCATTTCGGCAACGCCAACCAAGTTGCACCCTTGCTTAGAAAACGCGCAAACAACCCGCCCGCCACGCCGCACACGGCGGCGCACAGCAAAGCCCAACGCAGCATATGCTCTGCCGGCTGCCCGGCGTTAAAGCCCTGAAAATAAGTACTGTTGCCCTCAATCGCCACTAAAAAGAAACCTGAAGCCAGCACGCCGATAAAAATTTGCCGCTCCCAATGCAGCGACACCGAACGCCCCAGCTCCTCAATCGCAAAAATCACCCCGGCCAGCGGCGCATTGAATGCTGCTGCCAAACCGCCAGCCGCACCGGCCGCCAGCAATTCCTTGTCTTGCAAGCGCTTGAATGCCAAATTATAGCGTTTGCACCAAGAACCCCAGGCCAGCATCACTGCGGCCCCCACCTGTACCGAAGGCCCTTCGCGCCCGATGGATGCACCGGCCAACATGCCCAAAAACGTGAGCGGAATTTTTAAAGCCGTGCGCCACAAAGCCACCAAACGGTTGCCGCCCTTCACTTTCGGCATCGAAAGCGTGGCCAACACCTGCGGAATCCCGCTGCCCGCCGTATAAGGCGCATACCGGCGCGTGAACCACACAATCAGCATCAGCGATATCGGTAGCACCGCAAATGCTGCCAGCGGATACTGCTGTGACCACTTGGCATTCAAATGAAGCGCATAATCTGCCAATTTGGCAAACCCTAGCGACACCAACGACACCAAAGCAGCCCCCATCAACAGCAAAATCACTGCCGCCGTTTTGCGCGACAGGCGCTGCGTTTGCTTGATTTTGTGCGCCAGCGACCTGCCGATGCCGCTGCTCAGCTTCAAACCCAATCGTTTCATATTGACCTATCCGTTACGCCTGAGGAATTTGCCTGTTGGCACAACCTATTCCCAAGCGCAATAGCTTGTTAAATTATCAAAACATTTCTTTGCATATTATAGCAAACAGTGAGAAAGCGGTAGGTTGTTGGTGCATTTATGCCGTTTATCCGTTGCAAACTGCCTGCCATCCTGCCAACTAAAAGTCTTTACACTTCAAACCCATCAAGCCAAAATACCCGCTCTTGGCACAAAATATCTTGCCTTTTAGGCACGCTTCCTATATTATCCGCCGTTCTGAACACGGAGTAGTGGCTGAGAGGTTGAAGGCACACCCCTGCTAAGGGTGCATATGGGCTAAAACCTGTATCGAGGGTTCGAATCCCTCCTACTCCGCCAGATTAAAACTCCCCAATCCGCAAGATTGGGGAGTTTGCTTTTGCCTGTTTGATGCGTAAGCTTTCAGGTAGCCTCCAGACAACAGGCTACCTGAAAACTGCGAAGGCTGCTTTCTCAGGTAGCCTGCTATCCAGCCTTAAAGCCCATTTGGCAGACAATCCCATACCAAGCAAGTAGACGCTCACTCCAGCAAGCAACCATCCGCTCCATATAACAAAATCAGCCCAGCAACAGCGAGCTAATCTATCCAGGCTACCTGAAAACCAAATCAAGCAATCCGCTGCTTACTGCCAAGCCATCAAAAAAGGCTACCTGAAATTTCAGGTAGCCTTTTCTTCAATCAAGGCTCAAGCGGCGGCATTACGCAGTTTTCTTGCCGGTGCCTTTGCTGAACACGATTTTAGTTGCCTGCCAGGCCACACAGCAGCCGCCGGCAATGAATACCAAGTCGGAGATGGTACGAATCCAGCGCAGCATCACCAGCGAATCCTGCTGCATGAAGCCTTCGCTGCGAGCCATCCACAAGCCGTCGTGAATGGCGGCATAAATTTGAATCACACCGGCGGGCAGCAGGCTGGTGGCAATCATGCCCACCAGGCCGAGGTTCAGCATCCAGAAGCCGTAGCTCATCAGTTTTTCTTCAAACCCATAATCCGGTTTCAGATAGCGTGCCACCAGCAGCACGAAACCCAAGGCGAGGAAGCCGTATACACCAAACAGTGCGGCATGAGCGTGCACGGCGGTGGTATTCAGGCCTTGCAGGTAGAACAAGGAAATCGGCGGGTTAATCAGGAAGCCGAACACGCCGGCGCCGATCATATTCCAGAAAGCCACGGCCACGAAGCACATCAGCGGCCAGCGCAGGCGCTTCATCCACGGGGTGGCGTGCTGGTAGGACCAGTGCTCATGCGCTTCCTTGCCCAGCAGAATCAGTGGCACCACTTCCAAAGCGGAGAAAGACGCGCCTACAGCCATAATCGGCGTGGTGGTACCGGCGAAATACAGGTGGTGGAACGTGCCGGGCACACCGCCAACCATAAACAGCGAAGCGGCAACTAATGAAGCCACGGTGGCCGATTTACGGCTTACCAAACCCAAGTTGTAGAAAATAAAGGCCAGTACCACGGTGGCGAACACTTCAAAGAAGCCTTCCACCCACAGATGCACCACCCACCAGCGCCAGTAGTCCATCACGGTGAGGCTGTCGTGCTCGCCGTAGAGCAAGCCGGGTGCGTAAAACACACCCACGCCCACCATGGAGGCCACGAAAATGGCCAGCAGGTTTTTATCGGCATTTTTATCTTTAAACGCAGACACGGTGCAGCGCAGCATCAGGAACAGCCACAGCAAGAGGCCGACCATCAGCAGAATCTGCCAGAAGCGGCCCAAATCCAAGTATTCGTAGCCTTGGTGGCCGAACCAGAAATTCAGGTGTGCAGGCATGGCGTGGCTCAAGGCCAGGAAGTTGCCGCCGTAAGAGCCGCCCACCACGATAAACAGTGCCACAAACAGCGCGTTCACGCCGAGCGCCTGGAATTTCGGATCTTTGCCGCCGTTTACCACCGGAGCCAGGAACAGGCCGGCGGTAAGGAAGCCGGTAGCAATCCAGAAGATGGCGGATTGCAAGTGCCAAGTGCGCACCAACGCATAGGGGAACCAGTCAGACAGCGGAATGCCGAAGAAACGCTGGCCTTCCACGGTGTAGTGCGCAGTGAGCCGCCGAGCAGAATCTGCACGATAAACAGCGCCACGGTCAGGAACACATATTTGCCCAGCGCGCGTTGTGAAGGCGTGAGCTGCACTTTGCTGATCGGATCGGTATCCGGCAACTGCGACTCGCTTTCGTGTTTGTGCAAGAAAGACCAGCCCCACACCAAGAGGCCGATACCGGCCAGCAGGAACACGATACTGGCCACAGACCACATCACGTTTTCCGTGGTCGGCACGTTGTTGATCAAAGGTTCGTGCGGCCAGTTGTTGGTGTAGGTGGCATCATGGTTCGGGCGGTTGGTGGCAGCGGCCCAAGATGTCCAAAAGAAGAAATTGGTCAGGCGCTGGCGGCGGGTTTCATCCGGCAGCGTGTTGTTTTTCATCGCGAAGTGCTCGCGGGTTTTCTCCATCGACAGATCGTTGCCGTACAGCGTGATGTAGTACGGGGCAACCGCTTCGATGGCTTTGATGCGGGTGTCGCTCAACACCACTTTGCCGTCGGAGCCCACGCGGCTGCCGTTGCGGTATTCTTCCGTGAGCGCGGCTTTCAGCGCAGCCTGTTGGTCGGCATTGAGCTCGTCGAACATCTTGCCGTGCTGCTCTTGCGCACTGATGTTCAACCAAGCCACCAATTCGCGGTGCAGCCAATCGGCCGTCCAGTCGGGGCTTGGTAAGCGCCGTGGCCGAGAATCGAGCCCAGCTCCATACCGCCGGTGCTCTGCCAGGCAGACTGGCCGGCCAGCACGTCGTCTTTGCTGATCACGGTTTTGCCGTCGGCCGATACATAGGCTTCCGGGAACGGAGGCGCCTGACGGTATACCTCCACGCCCAAATAGCCCAATATTGAAAAGGTTATCGTTAAAACTACAATTAGCGACAACCATAATTTCTTCTATTGTCCCATTATTCATTCCTCTAAAAATTATTGTGGTGATTTCAAACCGATGCCGCCGCCTGTAAAGCGTTGCCGCTCCCAATGCAGAGACACCGGTTCCCATGCTCACTATAGCCATTTCTTGTCATGAAATATCTAGCTAAAAAGTATTAATTTGCGTCAACAGGGCTGGCGGCAAAACAAAAAACCGTATTCTCTGGGATACGGTTTTTCAGGTAGCCTTGGCTCACGGGTGTGCGCAATCGCGCAATTCCTTCGCGCGGCAGGGATTGTGTTTCAGCAGCACCGCCGCGCAGGCCGCTTCGTCGGCACAGTCTTCCCAGCCGTCGGCATCCCGCACATAGATGCCTGCCGTCCGATGTCATTCCAGCTTGGCTTCAAGCATCGCGTGCAGGCTGTCGTAGCACAAGATGGCGCCGTGGAAGTCGAACCACACCGGGGCACGGGGTTGCTCCATATCGCCGCATTCGATGCAATAAAACTCGCCTTCAAACTCGAATACAGGCAGCAACCGCGGTTCAAACAGGGGGAAATCCGGCTCTTGGCGGTTGGTTTCCATGCGCCATGCCCACTCGGCCAGCGCCGCTTCCACGGGAAGGAAGCAATGGTAATTAAACAGCGGTGTGTCTAAGGGCTGTGTGTCTGGCTGCACACTGCCGTTGTGCCAGCCGTAGAGCGCAAACCATTCCTGAGGCGGCAGATGGACGAAACCGGCGGCATCGAGTTTGGCCTGCAAATCCACGCGGCTCAAACCAGCCTGCAGGCTGGCCGGAAAGTGTGGGTCGTGTTGCGCGGCAATGGCGGTAAGTTCGGTGAGGGTGTGTTGAAGTTACATGAGGCTACCTGAAATGGATGCGGGTTAAAACGTGTTGCCGTTGGTTTTTCAGGTAGCCTTTCCGGCACCCCGTATGCCGCCAAATGGCTGGCTGGAAAGTGGGGTCAACCATTTTCAGGTAGCCTGTTGCCATCGAGGCTACCTGAAAAAGAGGCCACCTGAAACCCGGTGCGGGCTACATCTCGCCGTAGTTCGGCCCGCCGCCGCCTTCGGGGCAGGTCCAGGTGATGTTGGCGGCGGGGTCTTTGATGTCGCAGGTTTTGCAGTGGATGCAGTCGGCAGCGTGGATTTGCAGATGCGGCTGGCCGTTTTCCTGCACGATTTCATACACGCCGGCGGGGCAGTAGCGCGTTTCGGGCGCGGCGAAGCGGCGGTAACCCACCTCGATGGCGGCCTGTTCGCTGGCAAGCTTCAAATGCGCCGGCTGGTTTTCTTCGTGGTGGGTGTTGGCCAGATACACACTGCTGGTGCGGTCGAACGACACTTGGCCGTCCGGTTTGGGGTATTCAATTGGGCGGCACGCAGCGGCAGGTTTCAGGCTCTCGCGGTCGCTACCGTGGTGGCTAATAGTCCACGGCGCACGGCCGCGGAACAGATACACATCCAGCGCGTTGAGCCCCATGGCCGGCCAGAAACCCCATTTGAAGGCGGGGCGGATATTGCGGGCACGATAGAGCTCGTTGTGCAACCAGGATTGGCGGAAGGCTTCAGCATAGGCTACGGCTTCGGCGACCTCTTCCGCCACACTGCTTTGCAGCACGCCAAACACGGCTTCGGCGGCCAGCATGGCCGATTTCATGGCGGTATGCGCGCCTTTGATGCTGGGCACATTGAGGAAACCCGCCGCATCGCCCACCAGCACGCCGCCGGGGAAAGTGAGCTTGGGCAGGCTCTGCAAGCCGCCCTCGGTGAGTGCGCGTGCGCCATAGGCAATGCGCCGCCCGCCTTCAAACACGGGGCGGATGGCGGGATGGGTTTTAAACCGTTGAAACTCTTCAAACGGCGAGAGATAGGGGTTTTGATAGTCCAGCCCCACCACGAAGCCGACGGCCACTTTATTATCAGCCAAATGGTAGAGGAAAGAGCCACCGTAGGTGCGGGCATCCAGCGGCCAGCCCACAGTGTGCATCACGTTGCCGGGCTGCGACTGTTCGGGCCGCACTTCCCAAATTTCCTTCACACCCAGGCCGTAGGTTTGCGGCTGGCTGTGTTGGTCTAATTGGAATTTGGCAATCAGCTGTTCGGAGAGCGAACCGCGGCAGCCTTCGGCAAACACCGTCTGCCGCCCCCACAGCTCCATGCCGGGCTGGTAGCTGTCGGTGGGCTGGCCGTCTTTGCCGATGCCCATATCGCCGGTGGCAATGCCTTTTACGCTGCCATCTTCCCGATACAACACTTCGGCGGCGGCAAAGCCGGGATAAATCTCCACACCCAAACCTTCGGCCTGCTCGGCCAGCCAGCGGCAGAGCACACCCAAGCTGATGATGTAGTTGCCCTGATTGTGGAAGCTGGGCGGCAAGGGCAGCGGCAGCACGGATTGGCCGGTGAGGAAAAGCAGCCGCTCACCTTTCACCGGCTGATTAAGCGGCGCACCGCGCTCGCGCCAATCGGGCAGTAGCTCGCTCAGCGCCTTGGGGTTAAACACTGCGCCGGACAAAATATGCGCACCCACTTCCGAGCCTTTTTCCACCACGCACACGCTGATGTCGCCGCCCGACTCGGCCGCGAGCTGCTTGAGCCTTATCGCCGCCGACAGCCCGGCCACGCCCGCACCCACAATCACCACGTCACATTGCATACTCTCGCGTGTTGTTTGTTCTGTCATATCTGCCAAACTTTCCTGATTACGGGCCGTTTTTGCCCGTTTCCATACTAAAAACCGAAGGCTGGATTTTACCACTTCGGCGCTATTCCTGCCCCGCTTATCAGGCTACCTGAAAAGTTTCAGGTAGCCTTGATGCAGATTGGCCGAACTTAATAGACCTCTTGCGAAAGTATCCTGAAGATTTACAATTTCCAAATGAAATACGAAA
>NZ_DBHKXY010000053.1:0-4872 GCF_057315495.1 Eikenella sp. | reverse complement strand
TGTTACTTACTGGCAAGGTTCTCTGAAATAGCACCTTTTTTGTTACTTATGCCCTCTTTTCTGACAGTCTTCAGCATGCAGCAGCAAGCTGTCTCATCGCACCTGCGAAGAAATGAAACCGGCGGCAAGTCTCCGACAGCAAAGGCAGTACAACAAGTCTAGGGGACACTGCTTTCTTTAAGAATACCGATAAAGTTCACCACCTGCCGATACATCCGCCATCACAGGCTACCTGAAACCGCTCAGTAACAGGTAATGCCAATCCATCACGCCAGATAGCTTTCAGGTAGCCTGTTCAACCAAGAAGGCTACCTGAAAACATCTTCCTCAAAAACCCATAGGGAATGACGACAAGACTGCGCTACTGCATTGGCTCATCTAGCCAAACTGCTTGCACACCTGCCCTGCCAGCCTTGTCCTATACTTTTTAACCCACTATAAATCCCACCACTCCAAACAAAAGGCTACCTGAAACCCTGTATCCGGTTTTCAGGTAGCCTTTGATACCCAGTTTAAGCGGGGCTGTTTAGCTCAATTTGCCGTGGCACTGTTTGTAGCGCAGGCCGCTGCCACAAGGGCAGGGGTCGTTGCGGTGTACCATTTGGCCGCGGGCGGCAAGGGCTTCTGGGCTGAAGTCGTCTTCAGCAAAGTCGGCGGCTTCGGCGGCGTTGCCATTAGCAGCTAGGTAAGTAATGTCCAGCGCTGGAGCATGGTTTTCTTGATAAGCCATTTGCGAGGGCGCACTTTCCTCGGCCACCAGCTCATTCAGCTCGAAGCGTACTTGCGACAAAAGCCTTGCTGTTTCATTGCGGATGTTCTGCCACAGGTTTTGGAACATCTCGAAAGATTCCATTTTGTATTCCTGCTTCGGATTCTTCTGAGCATAGCCGCGCAGGTGGATGCCTTGGCGCAGATAGTCCATAGCAGAAAGATGTTCGCGCCATTGGCTGTCCATCACTTGCAGGAAGATATTGCGCTCAAACTGACGCATCAACCCGGCACCAACCATATCGGTTTTGGCGGTGTAGTCGTCTTGCGCCAGTTTCCAAGCACGCTCTTTCACGTCTTGGTTGTCGAGGGTGGGGTCTTGCTTGAGCCACTCGGTAACCGGAGCATGAATGTGGAAGTCGGCAAACAGCTGTTTCTCCAGCGCCACCAAATCCCACTGCTCTTCGATGCTGTCGGCGGGCATATACAAATCAACCAAGTTGTCGAGCGCTTCTTGGCGCATCTCGGTCATCATGGCAGAGTTGTCATCGGTTTCCAGCACTTCGTTGCGGCGGCTGTAAATAACCTTACGCTGGTCGTTGGCCACGTCGTCGTATTCCAACACCTGTTTACGCATGTCGAAGTTGCGGCCTTCCACTTTGCGCTGAGCACTTTCAATCTGACGGGTAAGCAAATTGGCTTCAATCGGTACACCCCGTTCCGGCGCCAGTTTATCGAGCAAGGCAGCGTGGCGGTCAAGCGCAAAGAGGCGCAGCAGCGGGTCTTCAAACGAGAGGTAGAAGCGGCTGGAGCCGATATCGCCCTGACGGCCGGAACGGCCGCGCAACTGGTTGTCGATACGGCGGCTTTCATGGCGTTCGGTGCCGACGATGTGCAGACCACCAGCAGCGATTACGCGGTCATGCTCTTCCTGCCAGCCATCTTCCAGTTCTTTGATGCGGGCGGCTTTTTCCTCTTCGCTCAAATCCGGATTGTTGCGGATGATGTGGCTGAGGTGTTTCACGTTACCGCCGAGCACGATGTCGGTGCCGCGGCCGGCCATATTGGTGGCCACGGTAATCATGCCGGTTTTGCCGGCCTGCGCCACGATATCGGCTTCGCGGGCGTGCTCTTTGGCGTTCAAAACGTTGTGTGCCAAGCCGGCGCGGGAGAGCATATTAGACACCAGCTCTGAGTTTTCAATGCTGGTGGTGCCCACCAGGATAGGCTGGCCTTTGGCATGGCGCTCTTTAATGTCGGCCACCACGGCTTCGAATTTTTCTTCGGCTGTGCGGAACACTTGGTCGTTGAAGTCTTTGCGGATCATCGGTCGGTTGGTCGGGATGATCACGGTTTCCAAGCCGTAGATGCTTTGGAACTCGTAGGCTTCGGTGTCGGCGGTACCGGTCATGCCGGAGAGTTTGCTGTAGAGGCGGAAGTAGTTTTGGAAGGTAATAGAGGCCAAAGTTTGGTTTTCTTGGCGGATTTCCACACCTTCTTTGGCTTCCACGGCCTGATGCAGGCCTTCCGACCAACGGCGACCGGTCATCAAGCGGCCGGTGAATTCGTCCACAATCACGATTTCGCCGTCTTGCACCACATAATGCTCGTCCAAATTAAACAGGCTGTGGGCGCGCAAAGCGGCCATCAGGTGGTGCATTAGGGCGATATTGGCGGTGGAATAGAGCGAATCGCCTTCCTGCAACAGGCCCATTTTGGTGAGGATTTGCTCGGCATGTTCATGGCCGGCTTCGCTGAGCAATACGGTGCGGTTTTTCTCATCCACCCAATAATCGCCCTCGCCCTCTTCTTCTTTCTGGCGCACCAGCTGGGCGGGCACTTTATTCATCACCAAATATAAATCAGTGTTGTCGTCGGCCTGGCCGGAGATAATGAGCGGGGTACGGGCTTCGTCGATCAGAATAGAGTCCACTTCGTCCACCACGGCGAAGTTCAGCTCGCGCTGCACTTTGTCACTCAGCTGGTGCACCATATTGTCGCGCAGGTAGTCGAAGCCGAATTCGTTGTTGGTACCGTAGGTGATGTCGGCGTTATAGGCTTCGTGCTTGGCGGCCTGATCCATATTGGCCACAATCACGCCCACTTTCATGCCGAGGAAGTTGTAGAGCGGGCCCATGATATCGGCATCGCGGGCGGCGAGGTAGTCATTTACCGTTACCACATGCACGCCTTTGCCGGCGAGCGCGTTCAAATATACAGCCAGCGTGGCCACCAGGGTTTTACCCTCACCGGTGCGCATTTCGGCGATTTTGCCCTGGTGCAACACCATCCCACCGATGAGCTGCACATCAAAATGGCGCATGCCCAGTGTGCGGCGGGAGGCTTCGCGGCACACGGCAAAGGCTTCTTCCAAAATGTCGTCCAAGGTTTCGCCCTTGGCGAGCCGTTGCTTGAATTCTACGGTTTTGGCTTGCAGCGCCGCATCGTCGAGCTGCTGGATATCTTTTTCCATGCCGTTGATGCGTACCACGGATTTGCGGTATTGTTTCAGAAGCCTGTCGTTGCGGCTGCCGAACACTTTTTTGGCCAGTGAAGTAATCATAAAATATTTAATCCCTTATGCGGTATTGCTGTTGCCCCGTGTGCTCGATTCAAACTGTGGCGGCATTCGCCTGTCGGCTTACTCCGGTTCAAATCTCATCCACTGCGATAGTAAAATAACGGGTAATTCTAGCATAATCAAACCTGTTCGCGCTTGGGAATATGGCTCACCCTGGCAGGATTTCAAGCGCATCGGGCAGGCTTTTTTACTGCCAGCGGCAGTTTGACTGTTTTCAGGTAGCCTCTTGATGAGGTTTTTAGATGCAGCCCGTCTGCTTTGCTTTTGCCCAACCACACTTTTCAGGTAGCCTTTATATGTCCGACCTCAACCGATTCAACCCCGGCCGCCACAGCCTGCACAGCCGCGACAACCTCAGCCGCGGCGAATCGCGGCTGCACGACCTGATTATGCAGGCCGAGAGCTGGCGGCATACCGCCCAAACATTGGAAGCACGGCTGCCGGCCAAGTTGCAGCAGCATTGCCGGGCAGTGCGGGTACGCGACGGGGTTTTGGTTTGGTATGCAAGCAACAATATGGCAGCGGCACGGCTACGGATGCTCGCGGCAGGGCTGCTCCCGGCCTGGCGTGCGGTGTGCCCGGAGGTGCGCGAAGTACAGGTGAAAATCAGCCCGCCGGAGCAGGAGCGGCCAAAAGAGAAACAGGCCAAACTGAGCCGTGCCGCCGCCGAACAATGCCTAGCCGCAGCAGATGATTTGGCACACCATCCGGAGCTGGCGGCGGCACTGCGGCATTTGGCAAGGCATGCGGAGGAAAGCGAATAAGGCTGCTATCGGTTGGCAGACAACGGCAGCCAATATTTTTCAGGTAGCCTCCCTCCTATATATAGTGGATTAACAAAAATCAGGACAAGGCGGCGAGCCGCAGACAGTACACACGTTACGGCACGGCGAGCCAACGCTGTACTGGTTTAAATTTAATTCACTATAAAAACAGCATGACGCAACATCATGCTGTTTTTTGTTTTTCACTTCAGGCTACCTGAAAAGGCTACCTGAAAGCTGAAACTCAATGCGCACAACCGCAATGCCCGCCGCCACAACCGCCGGCTGTATGGTAATTTTCAGGTAACCTTTCCGCCGCCTCGCCAGATTCGGCATGATAAGCCAGCGGCACTAAATCCAGCTTGGCCATCAGCAGGCGGTCGCCGTCTTCGTTGGGGTTCTCGGTGGTTAAAAGCTTGTCGCCATAGAAAATCGAGTTCGCGCCTGCCATGAAACACATTGCCTGCATGGATTCGGGCATATTGCTGCGCCCGGCGGAAAGGCGCACGAAGCTGTGCGGCATGGTAATCCGTGCCACGGCAATGGTGCGGACGAACTCCGTCCAATCCAAATCTTCGGCATCGGCCAGCGGCGTGCCTTCCACTTTCACCAGCTGGTTAATCGGCACGCTTTCCGGCTGCGGGTCGAGGTTGGCGAGGCTGGCAATCAGCCCGGCGCGTTCGGCACGGGTTTCGTTCATGCCCACAATGCCGCCGCAGCAGATTTTCAGGCCGGCGTTGCGCACCTTGCCCAAGGTGTCCATACGGTCTTCGTGTTTGCGGGTGTGGATGATGTCGTTGTAGCGTTCGGGGTCGGTGT
>NZ_DBHKXY010000052.1:0-4120 GCF_057315495.1 Eikenella sp. | reverse complement strand
ATCACAAACTGCGCTATCGCACTCGGCTGATTCCGCTGGAAGAAGTGGATTTGGGCGACGAGGAAGAGGACGAAGACGAATAAGGCCTCTCATATAAAAGGCTACCTGAAAACCGTGTTTCAAGTTTTCAGGTAGCCTTTTGTGGTTGTGTTATATTGCTTTTTATTTTTACGGTTTCAGGTAGCCCTATGTCATCGCCATCCACTCCCACCATCGCCGCCATCTCCACTGCCGCCGGGCAGGGCGGGGTGGGCGTTATCCGGCTTTCCGGCAAGCAGCTGCTGCCGCTGGCGCAGCAAATCAGCGGCGGCAAAACCCCGCAGCCGCGCCGTGCGTTCCTGACCGACTTTGTCGATGCCGCCGGTGAAACCATCGATAACGGCCTTTTGCTCTATTTCCCCGCCCCCGCCAGCTTCACCGGCGAAGACGTGATCGAGCTGCACGGCCACGGCGGGCGCGTGGTGCTGCAGATGTTGCTGCAACGCTGCTTTGAGCTGGGCGCACAGCCGGCAGAGCCGGGCGAATTCACCAAGCGCGCCTTCTTAAACGGCAAGCTCGATTTGGCACAGGCCGAAAGCGTGGCCGACCTTATCGATGCCGCCAGCCAATCCGCCGCCCGCTTGGCCGTGCGTTCGCTCAAAGGCGCGTTTTCCCAGCAGATTCACGAGCTGGTGGACGAGCTCATCACCCTGCGCATGCTGGTGGAAGCCACCCTGGATTTCCCCGAAGAAGACATCGATTTCCTGGCTGAAGTCAAGGTGGATGAGCGCCTGGCCGCCCTGCAAGAGCGCCTTGCCCGCGTGCTCGCTCAAGCCGAACAGGGCGCGATTTTGCGCGAAGGCATGAACGTGGTGCTGGTGGGCGCGCCCAACGTGGGCAAATCCAGCCTGCTCAACGCCTTGGCGGGCGATGACATCGCCATCGTAACCGACATCGCCGGCACCACCCGCGATACCGTGCGCGAGCAGATCACGCTCGAAGGCATTCCCGTGCACATCATCGACACTGCCGGCCTGCGCGACACCACCGATCCGGTGGAGCAAATCGGCATCGAGCGCAGCCGCCAAGCCGTGCAGCAGGCTGATGTGGCCTTGATTCTGATCGATCCGAACGAAGGCCTGAACGAGGCTACCTGTAAAATATTGGCGCAACTGCCCCCCGCGCTCAAACGCATCGAAATCCGCAACAAAATCGACCTCAGCGGTGAAGCGGCGGAAAGCTGTGAGCAAAGCGGCCAACCCAGCGGCGCCGACACCCTGATCAAACTTTCCGCCAAAAACGGCGCCGGGCTCGATTTGCTCAAACAGGCTCTGCTGCGGCAAATCGGCTGGCAGGGCGAAAGCGAAAGCCTGTTTCTCGCCCGCAGCCGCCACCTGCGCGCGCTGGAAGCCGCCCAAGCCGAGCTTGAACTCGCCGCCCTGTGTGGCCGCCACCAGCTCGAACTCTTCGCCGAACACCTGCGCCTGGCGCAAAACGCCTGCAATACCATCACCGGCGAATTTAACGCCGACGACCTCCTGGGTGTGATTTTCAGCCGCTTCTGTATCGGCAAATAGAGCGGTTGGAAGGCGGATACACCGCACATTTCGGGTTTGTTTCCCGCTCGCAGTAAGAAAAAGGCTACCTGAATTTTCAGGTAGCCTTTCTGCGTGGCAGAACCGTTTGGGATTAGATGTTTCATCAACTAATGCTTTGATATTATATTGATTTTATGTGGCGTGGTGGTGAGAGGATTTCGGGCACGAGGAATCTGGCCAGGTTGCCGCTGGTTTGAGGCAAATGGCTGGCATGTGCCGTTACGGCTCGTTATAATGCGAGCTATTATTATTTTTATGCAGTTAAATTTCTCAATTCATATTCTGTTTTTACGCCAACTATATAGCGATACAACTTGCTGGGAATTGAAATAAATTCAACTATATCATTTCGATATTTTCAAACTGCGCCGCTGTGTTTCAGGTAGCCTTTCCACATTGCACGAGGAGAAACCCAATGGATATTTTGTCGCGCCTTCATGCTCTGCCTTTAAGCCGTTTCCACTACCGCCTGCTGGTCTTAATCGGGCTGGGCTGGCTGTTTGATGCGATGGACACGGGTATGGTGTCGTTTGTGTTGGTGACTTTGGCCAAAGAGTGGGGCTTGAGTGCGCAGCAGTCGGGCTGGGTGGTGAGCATCGGCTTTGTGGGCATGGCGCTGGGCGCGGTGTTGAGCGGCTGGGCGGCCGACCGTTTCGGGCGGCGCAATGTGTTTGCGGGCACCATGGTGCTCTACGGCGCGGCCACGGGTTTGTGCGCGTTGTCGCCGAACTTGGCCGCGCTGCTATTTTTCCGCTTCTGGGTGGGCTTCGGCTTGGGCGGACAGCTGCCGGTGGCGGTGTCGCTGGTGAGCGAGTATGCGCCGCCGAAGGTGCGCGGGCGGTTTATCGTGCTGCTGGAGAGTTTTTGGGGCTTGGGCTGGCTGGCGGCGGCGCTGGCTTCGTATTTCCTGATTCCGCAATTCGGTTGGCACAGCGCGTTTGCGGCGGGCTCGGTGCCGCTTTTGTATGCGTTTGCGGTGTGGAAGCGGCTGCCGGAATCGGTGCCTTATCTGATTGCGGCGGGCAGGGCGGAGGAGGCGCACGAATTGGTGTGCCGTTTGGAGGCGGAATCGGGCGTGGCGCAGGCGGCGGAAATGATTGTGCCGACTGTGCAGAATAAGGAGAAAATCCGCCTCGCGCAGCTGTGGCGGCCGCCGTTTGCCCGCCGTACGCTGATGCTGTGGCTGATTTGGTTCGGCATTGTATTTTCTTATTACGGGATTTTCACTTGGCTGCCCAAGCTGTTGGCGGGGCAGGGCTATTCGGTGGTGAAAACGTTTGAATATGTGCTGGTGATGATTCTGGCGCAGCTGCCGGGGTATTTTGCGGCGGCGGTGCTGGTGGAGAAAATCGGGCGCAAGGCCACGTTGGCGGGCTTTTTGGGCGCGTGTGCGGTGTGCGCCTACTGTTTCGGCCAAAGCGCCTCTACGCTAGAAATCATGCTGTGGGGCAGTTTGATGTCGTTTTTCAACCTGGGCGCGTGGGGCGTGCTCTACACTTACACGCCGGAGCTTTATCCGGTGCGCTTCCGCGCGTTTGGCTCGGGCTGGGCGGGCGCGGTGGGGCGCATCGGCGGGATTGTAGCGCCGATGGTGGTGGCCGGTATGAGCGGCAGCGGCGGTTTCGCGCGGATTTTCGTGATGTTTGCAGCGGTGCTGGCGGCGGTGGTGCTGGTGATCGTGCTACTGGGTGAGGAAACGAAGGGGCGCACGCTGGAGGAAATCAGCGCGGATTGATGGGGTGGAGCGCTAAAAAGGCTACCTGAAAATTTTGGTTGAACAGAAACTTTGCCGTATTGTATTTTTAACTGCGTTGAAACTTTTCTTTCAGGTAGCCTGCTGTTTGGTTTTTGGCTACACTTGCCGCCTTCGGAATCAAGCTTCCGACTAATCAGGGCAGGCCGTGGACATTGCGACCCGGCTTTGCCCGTCGGCGACATTGCGCCGCCGCAAACTTTTATTGAAGGAACACTCCTATGACCACCCTCTCCCCGGTGGCTTTGCGCCGTCAAACCGAGCCTAAGCCGCATCCCACTGCGCAGTATTGGAAAAAATGCGATGTCGAAGCCTTGTTCGGGCTGCCCTTTCTGGATCTCGTATTCCGTGCCGCCGAAATCCACCGCCAAAATTTCAACCCGCGCGAAATCCAGCTTTCCACCCTGCTTTCCATCAAAACCGGCGGCTGCCCGGAAGATTGCGCCTACTGCCCGCAATCGGCGCACCACAACACCAATCTGGGCAAAGAACAGATGATGGATGTGGGCGAAATCGTGGAAAAAGCCAAAATCGCCAAATCGCGCGGCGCCAGCCGTTTCTGCATGGGTGCGGCATGGCGCGGGCCGAAGCCGAAAGATGTGGCCGTGGTGTCCGAAATCATCAAAGCCGTGAAGGGTTTGGGCATGGAAACCTGCGGCACGTTCGGCATGCTGGAAGACGGCATGGCGGAAGACTTCAAAAAAGCCGGCCTGGACTACTACAACCACAACCTCGACACCGACCCCGAACGCTACAACGACATCATCCACACCCGCAAACACGAAGACCG
>NZ_DBHKXY010000051.1:0-18206 GCF_057315495.1 Eikenella sp. | reverse complement strand
GGCTTGCGGGGGGGCTTTAGCACCTTTTTTGTTACTTATGCCTTAATTCACTATAAAAGGCTACCTGAAATCTTCAGGTAGCCTGTATCTTGCCCAATCCGTTTACAACGTGTTTTGCGGCCTGCCTTCGGCGAAGGCGGTGATATTGGCTTCGAGGGTTTCGGTCATATTGAGCAGGGCCTCCTGGCTGGCCCAGGCGATGTGCGGGGTAACGATGAGGTTGGGCAGCGGGGCGAGCAGTGGGTTGCCTTGGCGCGGGGGTTCTTGGCTGAGCACGTCGAAACCGGCGCCGCCGAGCCGGCCTTGTTGCAGGGCGTCGAATACGGCTTGTTCGTCGGCGAGGCCGCCGCGGCCGGTGTTGATGAGGATGGCGGTCGGTTTCATCAGGCGCAGCTCGGCTGCGCCGATCATGTGGCGGGTGTGCTCGTTGAGCGGGCAATGCAGGGAAACGGCATCGGCTTGCTGTAAGGCTACCTGAAACGGGGTGTAGCCTTCGCGCACGGCGGCTGCGTGTTTGTGTTCGCCCCAGATGACTTTCATGCCGAAGGCCTGGGCGTAGCCGGCGAGGGTGCGGCCGATGTTGCCGCGACCGAAGATGGCGAGGGTTTTACCGCCGAGGTCGTGCATGGGGGTGTTGAAGTGGACGAATTGGGGAGATTGCTGCCAGGCGCCGGCAGCGATGTCACGCATACAGGTGGGCAAGTGGCGGATGAGGGCGAGCAGCATCATGAAGGCGTGCTGGGCCACGCTTTCGCTGCTGTAGTTGCGCACGTTGCACACGGTAACACCGGCGGCTTTGGCGGCGGCCAGGTCGATGTGGTCGTAGCCGGTGGCGGCCACGGCGATGAGTTTGAGCTGGGGATTGGCGGCGAGGTGTTCGGCGCGGATGGCGACTTTGTTGGTGATGGCGATTTGTGCGCCGGCGAGGTGGACGTTGGTTTGCTCGGGCGCAGTGGCGGGAAATTCGTGTAGGGTGTGGGGGAAGTTGAAAGAGAGCGGGCGGGCAGGAAGGGTGTCGCGGTCGAGGAAGACGATGTGCATGAATGGCTCCTTGGAACAGGGATTATGAAGACGATATGGCCTGCAGGGAGTATAACGCGAAACCAGAGGCGGGCGGGAAGGCTACCTGAAAAGCTGTCGCGGTTGCTTTCAGGTAGCCTTAATTGGCTTTTCAGCGGCCTGTGTGGATTGCATTGACATGGCAATTTATAGTGAATTAAATTTAAACCAGTACAGCGTTGGCTCGCCTTGCCGTAACGTGTGTACTGTCTGCGGCTCGCCGCCTTGTCCTGATTTAAATTTAATCCACTATACCTTTGCCGCAACCCTGCCGCACACGATTCCATTTTGTTGCGGCTATATTTTCAGGTAGCCTTCACAGCGGCTATACTGTTGCCTTTCCCCGGTTTTGGTTTGAAAACATATGAGTTGGTCGAATATTTTCCTGAGCACGCACTTTTTGCTCACGTTGGGCATTGCCCTGCGGGTGATTTACGCCCGCCGCTCGAGCAGTGCGGCGCTGGCTTGGCTCACGCTTCTGTTTGCCTTCCCGTTTGTAGGCGTAGCGGCTTATCTGCTGATCGGCGAGCCGAAACTGGGGCGTTTGCGTGCGGTGCGCCGGGCGGAGCTGCATGCTTTCCACGATGAATTTGCCGACCGTTTCCTGCCGCCAGAAGCGGCGCCGGTGGAGGATATCCGATTCAGCCAGTTGGCGCGTTTCGTGCAGGGCAAGGTGGGCTACGCGCCCACGGGCAGCAACAGCGTTCGCCTGCTGTCCGATACCGACGAGATTTTGCAGGCCTTCGTGGCCGATATTGATGCGGCACAGCATTGCTGCCTGCTGGAGTTTTATATCGTGGAAGGCAGCGGCCGGGTGGAGGCGGTGCTGGATGCGCTGATGCGCGCAGCGGATCGCGGCGTGCGATGCCAGCTTCTGGCCGACTCGCTGGGCAGCCAGGGCTTTTGGCTGTCGGACTGGCCGGAGCGGTTGCGCGAGGCCGGGGTGGAGGTTACCCCCGCCCTGCCCTTCGGGCTGATCAGCTCGCTGTGGGTGCGCGCCGATTTACGCAACCACCGCAAAATCCTGGTGGTAGATTACCGCATTGCCTACACCGGCAGCTACAACCTGGTCGACCCCAAACTCTTCAAGCAGGGCGCGGGCGTGGGCGAATGGGTGGACGCGGTGCTGCGCTGCGAAGGCGTGGCGGCGCAGGAATTGGCGGCGGTGTTCTATGGCGATTGGGCGGTGGAAAACGCGCACAACCTCAATGCTACCCTAGAATACCTCAGCGGCTACCTCAGCAGCACGCCCGAACGCTTCGCCGGCAGCGGCAATGAAATCGTGCAAGTGCTGCCCTCGCACCCGGGCGGCGATACTTCGCTGGTGTACGATGTGTTGGTGAATGCGCTGAACGTGGCGCAGGAGTCCGTAATCATCAGCACACCTTATTTCGTGCCAGACGAAGCCTTGCTCAACACGCTCACCATGACCGCCCAGCGCGGCGTGAAAGTGACCTTAATCCTGCCGCGGCGCAACGATTCGCGTCTGGTGCGCTACGCCAGCAGCGCCTACTACCAGCCGCTTTTGGATGCGGGCGTGAGGCTGAAAATGTATGGCGGCGGCTTGCTGCACACCAAGGCGGTGGTGGTGGACAACTGCTTTGCTTTGTTCGGCACGGTAAACATGGATATGCGCAGTTTCTACCTCAACCTCGAAGTGAGCCTCGCCCTTTATTCGCCCGACACTGTGACTGCCGTGGCTGCGCTGTTGCAAGGCTACCTGAAAGACTGCGAAGAAGTGGAGCTGAAAAAATGGCAGCAGCGCCCGCGCATCCGCCGCTTTGTCGAACGCTGCGTGCGGCTGGTCAGCCCGCTGCTGTAGAAGCAGCCGGCCAAACCATAGCGTTTTAAATCATTACAAATTGGCATCTTTGCCCAAGCTGAAGGCTACCTGAAAACTATTTCATATCATTGGGCTTGGGGAGAAAAAACATTTATGTTAGGATAAACACATTCTTTTATAGTGAATGAAAACCGAGACAAAGCGGTGCGCCGCAGATAGTGCTAAGCAGTGCTAGCACGGTGGATCAACGCAGTGTCGTTTTTTGTTCATTTACTATAGTAGACACTTCCCTTCAACTTTATAAAGGATCCAACCATGAAGAAAACATCCGTATTCGCCGCTTTGATCGCCGCCTTCGCTTTGACCGCTTGCGGTGACAACCCCGCTCCGGCTGCTGCATCTGATGCCTCTGCCGCTTCCGCAGCTTCTGCTCCGGCTGCTTCCGCACCCGCTGCCAGCGATGCTGCTTCTGCTCCGGCTGCCGCTGCATCTGCCGCTGCCGGCGACCACTGGTGTCAGCCTTGGGAAAACAAAATCGAAGAATACCTGGCCAGCGTGAAAGACGAGCAACGTCGCAAAGAATTTGCCGATATCTACGCTCCCCTGCGCCAGAACATGCGCAACATCCAGGAAAACATGATGAAGACCACTCCCGAACAGCGTAAACAGGAGTGCGATGCTTTGATCAGCCAGCTGGAAAAAGACATTGCTGAAGATATCGAAGACGCTAAAAGTGAATAAGCACGATTGCAGCTGTATTGAAAATACCGCCGGAAAGCCCGGCGGTATTTTTGTTGGGTGGAGTGATGGGGAAAAGTTTCAGGTAGCCTTTGTTGCTCTAAAAGGCTACCTGAAAACATGTGGACTAATGCTGCTTGAGCGGCAGTTTGATATGAGGTTTGGCCGGTTTGGAAGGTGCTTCCGGGGTGGGTGCAGGGGCGGCTTTGAGGCCGAGTTCGATTTGCTGCTCATCGCTGAGCAGGTTGCTCCAGTCGCCGTGTTTATACCATTCGGGGCCGTCGGTTTCGATGGGGTGTTGGATGCGTTCGCAGCCGTTGCCGCATTGCAGATCTTCGGTGCGGCAGTATTTGTTGCAGCCCCAGCAGATGCGTTCGGGGTGTTTGGGGAAAATGGGAAATTTTTTGGACATGATGTGTGTCGTTTATTGATATGGTTTAAAGCATGGCGGCGTGGGCTGGAAGCGGGATGCCTGTAGCTGCCGTATTACCTGGTCAGCTACAGGAATAAACATCCCGTTTTCATTGGCGCTGCACTTTGCGCACCTGCGAAATGGCATATAGGGCGCTGATGATTTGCTCCAGCTGCTCGAGGTTGGATATTTGCAGGCGGAAGCTGAATTCGATGAAGCCTTCGCTGTTTTCCTGGGCGGAGCTGAGGGTATCGACCGATTCGATGTCGGCGCCATGCCCGGATACGGCTTGTGCCATGGCGGCGAGCAGGCCGTGGGCGCGTTTGGCAGATACGGTGATGCTGGTGTGGTAGGTTTTCTTTTGCTCGATACCTTCCCAGTTAGCATCCAGTTGTTGCTCGGGCGGGGCTTTGAGGGTGTTGGGGCAGGTGTCGCGGTGGATGATGAGGCCGTGGTCTTTCACGAGCAGGGCTTTGATGCTGTCGCCGGGGATGGGGTGGCAGCAGGAAGCAAGTTGGATGCGGCCGCTGTCGCTGCTGCCCACGCTGATGGGGGCTATTTTCACGCCGTTGCTCTCAGGCTGGCGGCCGTCGATTTCGGCAATGTGCATGGCCACTGATACGGGGGCAAGCCGACCCATGCCCACGTCGTAGAGGATGTCTTCGAAGCTGGTGTTTTTGCGGCTGAGGTCGTCGAGATAGCTTTGCTTGAGGTCTTCAGAGAGTAGGAGCTCTTGGGGCAGCAGGGCGGTGAGGGCGCGTTGCAGCAGCTGCTCGCCCAGGCGCACGGCATCGCCGCGGTCGATGTTTTTGAGTTTGTTGCGGATGGCGCTGCGGGCGCGGCCGGAAATCACGAAGTTGAGCCAGGCCGGATTGGGGCGGGCGGTGTTGGAAGTGATGATTTCCACGCTGTCACCGGTGCGCAGGCGGGTACGCAGGGAAACCATGTTGTTGTTGACCCGGGCGGCAATGCAGCGGTGACCGATGTCGGTGTGTACGGCATAGGCGAAATCCACCGGCGTGGCGCCTTCGGGCAGTACTAGGATTTTGCCTTTCGGCGTGAATACATACACTTCGCGCGGGAATAAATCCACCTTCACGTGCTCAAGGAATTCGATGGCATTATCGCCCTGGGCTTGGAAATCGAGGATGTTTTGTAACCATTGGTGGGTGCGTTGGGCGGCCGGGTCGGTGGCGGGGTTTTTGTAGAGCAGGTGGCTGGCTACGCCTTCTTCGGCCACCTTATCCATTTCGCGGGTGCGGATTTGCACTTCGATGGGCAGGCCGAAGGGGCCGACTAGGGTGGTGTGCAGGCTTTGGTAGCCGTTAGCCTTGGGGATGGCGATGTAGTCTTTGATGTGGCCGGGCTTGGGCTTATAGAGGCTGTGCAGCGCGCCGAGGGCGGCGTAGCAGGCAGGGATGTTGTTGACGATAACGCGGAAGCCGTAAATATCCATCACTTCGGAGAAATGCAGTTTTTTGTCCTGCATTTTCTTGTAGATGCTGTAGAGGTTCTTTTCGCGGCCGCGGATTTTGGCTTCGATGTTGGCGCTCACCAGTCGCTGGCTGAAGGCGCTCAATACTTTGCCCACCACATCGCGGCGGTTGCGGCGACTGGCTTGGCGGGCGCGCTTGAGCACAGCGTAGCGGTTGGGCAGCAGGTATTTGAAGGAGAGGTCTTGCAGCTCGCGGTAGGCATGGTTGAGGCCGATGCGGTTGGCGAGCTGGGCGTAGATTTCCAGCGTTTCGCGGGCGATACGGCGGCGGCTGTCGGGCTTTTTGGCATCCAGCGTGCGCATATTGTGCAGGCGGTCGGAGAGCTTGACGATGATGACGCGGATGTCTTTGGTCATCGCCATGATGAGCTTGCGGAAGCTCTCGGCCTGATGTTCGGCCTGGCTGTCGTATTCGAGTTTTTCCAGCTTGGAGAGGCCGTCCACCATATCGGCAATGGCCTGGCCGAATTCGGCGGCCAGCTCTTCTTTGCTCGTGCCGGTGTCTTCAAGCACGTCGTGCAGCACGCCGGCGCACAGACCTTGGGCGTCGATGTGCCATTCGGCCAGCTGCTGGGCTACGGCCATGGGGTGGGTGATGTAGGGCACGCCGCTGTTGCGGAATTGGTTTTGGTGGGCGCGGATGCCGAAATCGCAGGCGCGGTTGAGCAGGCTTTGGTCTTCGGTTTTCAGGTAGCCTGCGGCGCGCAGCAGGGATTGGCGGCTGCGTTCGACGATGAGGTGGTATACCTCGTTGATTTGCCGGCGGCACTGGGTGAGCTGGGCTTCCTGGCCGGCTTCGGTATCGGTGTGGATATGGGCGACGATTTCGGTGCACACTTCGCCGAATGTGGCCTGCAAAAAGGCAGGGTTAGCCTGTGTGCCGAGGTCTTCCATGGCAATTTGCACCAGCACCGCGCACAGGGCGTGCACGCGCTGTTTTTCCTCGGCCAGCGCGGCGGTGAGGCGGAAGGCGCGTTCGAGCCGCTCGGGCTGCCCCTGCTTGGCGGCGGTGTCGTGAATGTAAACGCAGGCGGCTTCGAGCAAGGCCCAGCGTTCCATTTTTTTCAGGTAGTCTGTTTGGGCAAACAGGTGTTCACGCCAGGCGGCAACGGGGGCGGCATAATCGGCGCTGGGGGCAATCATGGTTACTTGCTGCGGGAGAGGATTTCTTCGCCGATTTGGCCGGCGGCGATTTCGCGCAGGGCGGTTACGGTGGGTTTGTTGTTGCGGATGTCGTCCACCAGCGGCATGGAACCGTTGGCCAGCTGGCGGGCGCGGTAGGCGGCGGCCAGGGTGAGGTTGAAATGGTTGGGGATGCGGGTGATGCAGTCTTCTACGGTAATGCGTGCCATGATGTGTTCCTTATATGTGGTGAATTAATGGGGTAAATGTTTTCAGGTAGCCTGCGGGCAGCCGGAGGCTACCTGAAAAATAAAATTAAGCGTTGTCGCCGCTGCCGAGCAGTTCGTTGAGGAAGGGCGTTTGGTTTTCCAAACGGCAACGCTGGGATTTGATGATGTGCAGCAGGGCGGCTTCGGCGGCGGTGAGGTCGTCGTTCACCACCAAATAGTCGAACAGGCGCGCCTGCTCGATTTCGTTGCGCGCTTCGGCCAGCCGCACGGCAATCACTTGCGGGGCGTCGGCGGCGCGCTGGCGCAGGCGTTGCTCCAAAGTGGCCAAGGAGGGCGGGGCGATGAAGATGCTGTAGGCCTGCGGCAGCAGGCGGCGGATTTGCTCCGCGCCTTGGGTGTCGATTTCGAGGATAACGTCGACGCCTTGGCGGGTGAGGCTTTCCAGGCTTTGGGTGCTGGTGCCGTAGTAGTTGCCGTACACTTTGGCGTATTCCACGAATTGGCCTTCTTCTATCATGCGCTCGAATTCGGGCACGCTGACGAAGTGGTAGTGTTTGCCGTTTTCCTCACCGCGGCGCGGGGCGCGGGTGGTGTGGGAAACGGATACGCGGATGTCGGAATGATGCTGCAGCAGCCGGGCGATCAGCGTGGTTTTGCCTGTGCCTGAGGCGGCGGAAATAACGAAAATATTGCCTTGCATGGTGCGGAAATTTTTTAGTTGAAATTCGGGCGTATTATCGCATAGCATTCAGGGCTTTGAAAGGGCGGCGGATCAGGCTTTGCACTTTGTCGGCGTGTGGTTTTCAGGTAGCCTGCCCGAGCAAGGGCTACCTGAAAGCTGAAAATCCCCGCGCTTTTGCTTTTGCGGGAAACGGGGTAAAATTACGCTTTCCAAATCGGGCATTGCATCATGACCAAATTTATTTTCGTAACCGGCGGCGTGGTATCTTCCTTAGGGAAAGGTATCGCCGCCGCTTCTATTGCCGCCATTCTCGAATCGCGCGGGCTGAACGTTACCATGCTCAAGCTGGACCCGTATATCAACGTGGACCCCGGCACGATGAGCCCCTTCCAGCACGGCGAGGTGTTCGTGACCGAAGACGGCGCGGAAACCGACCTCGACCTCGGCCACTACGAACGTTTCATCGACGCCAAGCTCACCCGCGCCAACAGCTTCAGTGCCGGGCAGGTGTATGAAAACGTGATTGCCAAAGAGCGTCGCGGCGACTATCTGGGCGGCACGGTGCAGGTGATTCCGCACATCACCGACGAAATCAAACGCCGCATCCACGAAGGCGCGGCCAATAAAGACGTGGCCATTGTGGAAATCGGCGGCACGGTGGGCGACATCGAATCGCTGCCGTTTTTGGAAGCCATCCGCCAGATGCGCAGCCAGCTCGGCCGCGCCAACACCCTGTTCGTCCACTTAAGCTACGTTCCCTACATCGCCGCTGCCGGTGAAATCAAAACCAAGCCCACCCAGCATTCGGTGAAAGAATTGCGTGAAATCGGCATCCAGCCCGACGTGCTCATTTGCCGTATGGACAGGCTGCTGCCCGAAGAAGAGCGGCGCAAAATCGCCTTGTTCTGCAACGTGGAAGAGCGTGCCGTAATCGGCTGCTACGATGCCGACAGCATCTATAAAATCCCCGAAATGCTGCACGGCCAGGGTATTGACGATGCCATTTGCGAGCAGCTCCAACTCAATATCCAGCAGGCCGACCTCACCGAATGGCGCAAAATCGTGCATGCCATCGAGCATCCGAAGCACACCGTGCACATTGCCATGGTGGGCAAATATGTGGATCTGACCGAGTCCTACAAATCGCTCAGCGAAGCCTTGAAGCATGCCGGCATCCACACCGAAACCAAAGTGTGCATCACCTATATCGACAGCGAAAATATCGAAACCGAAGGCACCGACTGCCTGAAAAACTTCGATGCCATCCTCGTGCCCGGCGGTTTTGGTGTGCGCGGTGTGGAAGGCAAAATCGCTGCCGCCCGCTATGCCCGCGAAAACAAAGTGCCCTATTTGGGCATCTGCCTCGGTATGCAGATTGCGCTTATCGAGTTTGCCCGCCACATGGCCGGCATGGAAGGCGCTAATTCCACCGAATTCGATTTGAAAACGCCCTATCCCGTGGTGGCGCTGATTGATGAATGGCAAACCGCCGACGGCGCGGTGGAAAAGCGCGACGAACACGCCGATTTGGGCGGCACCATGCGCTTGGGCGCGCAGGAAGTGGAGCTCACCGCCGGCAGCCTGGCCGCCGCCATCTACGGCAGCACTAATATCAAAGAACGCCACCGCCACCGCTATGAAGTAAACAACCATTTCGTACCGGCGCTGGAAAAGGCCGGGCTGGTGATCAGCGGCGTATCCGGCGGGCGCGAACGTTTGGTGGAAACCATTGAGCTGCCGCAGGGCACGCATCCTTGGTTCTTCGCCAGCCAGTTCCACCCCGAATTCACTTCCACGCCGCGCAAAGGGCATCCGCTGTTCACCTCATTTGTGAAAGCTGCCTTGCAGCATAAAGAATAAGTAAGATTGGTATGCCAGAGGCTACCTGAAAAACCGGTTGCAAACGCAGCCGAACTTTTCAGGTAGCCTTTTGTTTGGGCGGCAGGCTGAGCAATGTGATGCCAATGATTGGCTATGCACAGATAATGGGTAGGCTTGCCACTATTTGCAGCAATCAGGAAAAAACACATGACCGAGCCAGAGTTGTTACGGCGTTTTGACCAAGCATTAACCGATATTGCCCAACTCGCCGAAGCGATTGGGGAGCAACATTGGAAGCAGGCTTTTTTCGATCGGGCACTGCAGACCTTGGTAAACGAATCCCTACCGGCACACGAACGCTTGCAGCTGGCGTGCGAACAAACCCATGTGTTCGGCGGCATGGACTCTTGGAACGATTCCCCGCCGTTTTCCGCAGCTGAGCATGGTCTGCTTAATGAATTTGAAACGGCTACCGCGGTGCTGTATGAAATACGTTCGTTGGCCATGGTGCACTTGAGGCGTAAGAGCGGGAAGCGGGGGTAGGGCGTATGCTTGGTGGTGTACGCTCTGATGTAGAACCCATTATAGGGATATGAATTTGAATAAAGGCTACCTGAAAATTTTCAGGTAGCCTTTTGCTTGGCAGATGATGTTTACTTCAGCGGATCCAACAGACCGCTCAAGTTCAGTAGGAACAGCAGGGTGAATCCGGTGAGGTAGATCAGGCCAATGATGGCGAGGAAGTTCATGCCGGCGGTGAGCTTGTGGCGCTTGTCGCCTTTCACGAGGCGGTAGTTGAGCCAGGCAAACACGGGGGCAGAGAGGAAGGCGGTGATCATGGCGAATTTGAGCAGCTCGGCCATGGCGCTATTAAACCAGAAAATCACGGCCAATCCGGAGCCGGCCACCCAAGTATTCCAGGCAAAGAGCTCGATATTGCCGGTTTTGTCTTTGCCGCGCAGCAGGCGGATGGGCTCGGCGATGGCGCGTGCGTAGCCGTCTACCACGGTAATGGTGGTGCCATACATGCAGGCGAAGGCGATGAAGGCCACCAGCGGTTTCGACCAGCTGCCAATGGTAACGGCATACATATTGATCAGTTGGCTCACATATTTGCCGCCTGCCATCTGCACTTCTTCGCCGTTGCCGTATTGCACATATGCGCCCAAAGCAAGAAACACCACGGCCAGCACCGCGCTGGTGATGTAGCCGACGTTGAAGTCGAAAATGCCGTCGCGGTAGCTGGAAGGATTGAGCCGTTGTTTTTCGGTTACCCACAGCGAATTGATGGCCGAAATTTCAATCGGTGCCGGCATCCAGCCCATCAGTGCGATGAGGAAACCTAAGGCGGTGAATGTCCACGGAGTAGGCTCGATAAAGTCCGGCTTCATCTGCATGCCGCGCGACATAGCGATGGCGGCGGCGGCCACGGTGGCGATGGTGAGGCTCACGATGATGATTTTGGAAACATTATCCAAAGCCTTGTAGCGCCCGCTGGCCAGGATAATCAGGCAGGAAGCCATAATCAGCGCGGAGATTGCGCCTACATCCAATGTTAGCGAAGGAATCGCCATTTTGACGATGGCGGCGGTTACGATGGCTACCGCGCCGGCGTTAATCGTGGCCGATGCCACACACAAAATCAGAAACACCCACAAATAAAAGCGGCTTTTCTCGGCATAGCCTTCAATCAGGCTTTTGCCCATGTCCAGCGTGTAGTGTGCGCTGAAGCGGAAAAACGGATATTTAAACAGATTGGTGAGGATAATGATCAGCGCCAGCTGCCAGCCGTAGAGTGCGCCGGCTTGGGTAGAGGCAATCAGATGTGAGCCGCCCACCGCTGCCGAAGCCATCATGATTCCGGGGCCCAGCGCGTTGATGCGGCTTTTCCAAGTTGAAGTGTGTGTGTGGTGTTCAGACATAAAATTCCCGCCCAGTGGGGGCATCCTTCAAGAAAAAAAGGCGCATTTTAACGTAAATCAAAACGCGCCCTAATAAATATTCGGCTATTTTATATTTGATTGTCTCAAAATCATTCTGTTTCAAGCAGAAATGGGTTTGTTGCAAGCATAATGTGCCGTGAAACTTTTTTCAGGTAGCCTGGTATCGCTTTTTACTTGCCGTTAGCCGTGCCAGTAGTAGCGGACGATGTGGAAGAAAATCGGTGCGGCAAAGCAGATGGAATCCACGCGGTCGAGCATGCCGCCATGGCCGCGGATCATGTTGCCCCAGTCTTTCACGCCGTAGTCGCGCTTGATGGCCGACATCACCAGCCCTCCGAAGAAACCCATCAGGCAGATGGTGAAACCGATGGCGGCAGCCTGGCCGTGGCTAAACGGGGTAATCGGCGACATCAATGCGGCAAGCGCGGTGGCAGACAAAATGCCGCCCACCGTGCCGGATATGGTTTTCGACGGGGAAAGCGAGGGCATGATTTTGGCGCCGCCCACCAGCTTGCCCCAAACGTATTGCAACACGTCTGACGCCTGCACCACGCCGATCAGGAAAATCAGCAACAAGATATTGCCGCGGCTGTCGAAGCCGTCTAAGTTTAGGAACATCAGGGCAGGCACATGGGAGAGGCAGAAGATGCAGATCATCGCCATCCATTGCGTTTTGGCGGCGCGCTCGAGGAAATGGGCGGTTTGGCCGCTCAGGCTGGCAATAATCGGCAACACCAAAAAACCATAAACAGGGATGAAAATGCTGAACATGCCGTACCAACCGTCATAAACAAAATAATATTGCACCGGCAGCAGCAGGTAGAAGCAGGTTACCATGCTGTAGTAATCGCTACGGCGGCGATAAACAAGGGTCATGAATTCGCGCAGGGCGGCGAACGAAATCAGGAAAAACAATACCACCGTACCGGTTTTGCCAAACCAAAATGCGGCCAGTAGCACCAGCGTCATCAGCCACCAAGCGTAGATGCGGGCATTGAGGTTGGCGATAGTGGCATTGCCTGCGCCGTTTTTGCGTTTCAGCCATTGCCCGATGATGCTGGCAAAAATCAATACGGCAAATACGCCGGTGAAGATATAGCCTGCTTGCGGGGTCAGATGGGCGGCGGTTTGTTCGGTAATAATTTGGCTGGATGTGTTGGCAAAGCTCATGATACTTCTCCTGTATTTTGGTGCGGTTCAGCGTGTTCGTTTGGATGCACCTTGTTGCCCGCATTCGGGCGAAGCTCGCTCCGTTCGCTTTCAGACGGTTTTAAGGCCAGCAAGGCTTCGCGGGTGCGTGTCAGGAATGTGTCTTTGTCTTCATCTTCGCGCAGGATCAGCGGTTCGCCGATGTGGACTTCACACAACAGCGGCACGGGCAGCACTTTGCCTTTGGGCAGGACGCGGTTGATGTTGTCTATCCATATTGGCACAAATTCGGTATCCGGTTTACTTTTGGCCAGATGATAAATGCCTGATTTGAATGGAAGCAGGATTTCGTTTTCGTCCGTGTTGCGCGTGCCTTCGGGGAAGATAATCAGCGAATCGCCCGCTTGGAGCGCATGGTTCATTTGCTCGGTAATCAACTGCGGATTATCGCTGTGGCGCGGAATCAAGAGCGCGTTGAAGACGTTTTGGATGATGAAGCGTTTGAGTTTGTTGGTCAGCCAGTAATCCGAGCCGGCCACGGGGCGCGCGGAAAGCCGCCAGCGTCTCGGCAGGGAAATCCACACCAGCAAGAAATCGCCGTGGCTGCCGTGATTGGCGTAATACACTTTCTGCTGCGGATCGAACGCCAGCTCGTGCGGGCTTTTGGGTTGGACCCCGGTGAGGAAGGATACCGACAGATACAATGCTTGGTCGGTTAGCCAGGCAAGTTGTTTTTTAAGAAAGTTTTTCATGGCATCAGAGGAGTTGGGTCAGGAATATTGATGATTGTGCAGCGGTTAGATACAAGCTTTTGCGCCATAAGGCGAGTGCGCCCGATACACGTTGCGGCATATCACGGCTGTCTGCAATGCGGCGTAAGCCGATTTGCCGTAAAGTTTGGTC
Source organism: Eikenella sp. (assembly GCF_057315495.1). Lineage (NCBI taxonomy): Bacteria > Pseudomonadati > Pseudomonadota > Betaproteobacteria > Neisseriales > Neisseriaceae > Eikenella > Eikenella sp. The sequence goes on along the minus strand of NZ_DBHKXY010000051.1, from coordinate 4,869 downwards.
GAAGACTTCGGGCGTGTAGCGGTCGTCGGCGAAATCTTGAAACACGCGGCGGTCGAACTCGATGCGGATGTGGCAGTATAACAGCGCTGCGGCCAAAATCAGCTGTACCACCGCCCACGCGCCGCCCTGTTGTGCCGACAAAGCCAGCAGCAAGGCATTGAATGCGGCGGTATAGCGGGAAGTGGAGAGCAGGCGGGCGGTAACTAGGCTGTCGGTTGCTGGTGTCTTGTTCATGGGTTTCCCTTTTGATCTGCGCCGAAGTTTTTCAGGTAGCCTGCTGCCGCTTCTACTGCCTTGGCCGTTTCCGGCGGTAGCACCATCTGCGGGCGGGCCTGTTTCAGTTCTGCCGTTGCCTGCGCCAAATCCCGGCAGCCGCCGTAAACCAGCAGCCAAGTAAGTACCATCGCCGCGCTGCGCCCGTAGCCAAGCGCGCAACAGGTCAGAACCTTGCCGTGTTGCCGGCGCAATGCTTCCAGCAGCAAAGCCGCCTGCACCAAATCGTTTTCAGACGGCGCGACCATGTCCAGCATCGGCAGCGCACGGTATGCGCCGTGATAACGAGGGCGGGGATATTCGGCGCACACGTCCAATATGGCAGGGCAGTCATCTGAAACCGCCAATATGCTGCCAACCAACACATCTTCGCGTACCCGCGCCGTCTTCGCTTTTCCACGCAGCCAATAAGCCATATTCAACCGCACACCTGCCAGATAAGGCAGCAGCAAAATTGTTGCTGCTGCCGATAAGCTGCCGTCTGCCTGTTTTTGGAACACCGACGCGTTACCGGTCAAATAGGCGAAAGCGGCCACCAATAACGATATGCTAACCCACAAAATCCACAGCCACGCACCGCCGAGTAGGGCAGGCAGAGCCGACAATACCGCGCCGGCGAGATACAGCATGGCGATTTTGATTTTGCGGGAACGTGTTTCGGGAGAAGTTTTAGCTTTATCGGAACTCAACCGTACTTTGCAAGATGCCGTTTTCAGGTAGCCTGTTTGCCCGTCCGGCGCTACTGCAGGCAGATTTCGCCACCTAAAAGGCGGGACGCTGCGTTGCGGTATGGCCCATAGCACCAGCCAGCCCAGCAGCGCACCGGTCGGTACGTCGATAAAATGGTGTTGGTAAGTCGTCAACACCGACAAGGCAATCAGGCTTTGCCACAACAACAGCGGCACACGGATTTTGGGGAAGCGCACCCAATAAAACGCGCCGACAATAACTGCCAGTGCAATATGCAGCGACGGCGCTTGGTTGTATGGCAAATCAAACGCGACCAGCGAATCAAATAGCCAGCCAGACAGCCCGCTGGTGGGCGGCTTCGGCCAGCTGAAATGTAGCGGAAACAGCATGAAGCAAACAGTGGCGACGATTTGTGCCACCACCAGCCGTGCGATGTAGCGGTTTTGTTCGCCCGCATCTCGACAAAGGAAAAATGCCGCCGCATACATCAGATTCAACGACCAATACGGCACAATCGTCCACGCCCAAAACGGAATGCCGTACTCCCACGCAAAAGCGATTTCCGGCACATAGGCCAGCGATGCCGCGTAATGGTTGGACAGGCCGTAGCTGGTGTAGAACAGTACGCCGACCAAAGTAAGCTTAAGTAGAGAGGCTTTCAGGGTGGGTTTCATAGCGGGAATTGTAAACGTTCGGTGCAAATCAGATAAAATCCGCTTTCAATACAAGGCATGCTGATGTGGTGGCAGAAAGTAAGTTAAATTTCCATATCGGAAGCATAATATTATTTTACTATGATGTTAGTTGCATATTCTTGCCGGAGGAATACAATAGCGCCCGCTGCCAGGCAGATTATTCATTTGCATCAGAGCAGCTCGGGCAGCTTTGAGGCTACCTGAAAAATTTCTTGATGCTCAATTAGGAGTCATAACCATTATGAAACTATTATCTGTTGTTACTGCGGCTGCGCTGGCTGCCGTTTCCCTGAGTGCTGCGGCTGCACCCGCCGGCATGGTTTCTTATTCTTGCGACAACGGCAAACAGTTGAACGTGCTGTATGAGTTCAACCGCCAAGGCAAGCCGGTAAGTGCTGCGGTTAATGCCGCCGGTACGCAGGTAAACTTGGCTTATAACAGAAGACAGTCCGACAGCACCGGTACTACCTTTACCAACCGTCGCGGCTACTCTCTGTCTGCCGGCTACATCGACAAAAACACCCACACCACTTCCGACGTGGTGGGCTTGACCGCTCCTGGCGGCCGTTTCGTGGTGAAGAACTGCTCACCTGTGAACGCCAACAACTAAGATTTTTTGATAAAAAGCCGTCTGATTTTCAGGCGGCCTTTTCTTATTTTATTTTTTCACCGCCAGGCTCACGGTGAAAATACCGTATTCGTCTATCCATTGGCGGATTTTTTCAAAACCGGCTTGCTCAACCAGCTGATCCATTTCCCGCTGGCTGCGGCGGCGCATTACCCAGTTCGGACTGCCTGCTTTGTGGCTGGTCAGTGCGCGGGCAATCATTTCGAGCTGCGGATGCCACGGCTGTCCGGTGTAAATCAGGTAACCTCCTGTTTCAATCGCATCGCCGAAGCCGTAGAGCGAGTTCAAAATCAAATCGTTGTCGGCAAACAATTCATGCAGGCCGGAAACGATGCCCAGCGTAGGACGGGGCTGCAAATCCTGATAGTTGGCACGGTCGTAGGCATTGACTTCGTCGAAGGTAACCGTGTCTTGCAGGCCGCGTTCGGCAATCAGCTTACGTCCGGCTTCAACGTTAATCGGGCTGTAATCGCGCAAACGCACAGAATCGGGCAACTTGTCGGCAGTCAGCGCGTCGAGCACATAGCGTCCATGCCCCGAGGCAATATCGAGAACATGTACGGGTTTGCCCGCTTCGCGCAGCTTGGCAGAGGCCGTCTGAATCGCTTTGCCGATATTGATTTTACGTTGGCGGATGCCGCGCCAGCCGATGGCGTTGAGATAGTGTTTGTCCACCGCCACACCAAAGGCGTTGCTGCCCTGCGGCTGGTTGCGGTACACATAATCCAGCGTGCTGCCTGAGTCGTAGCCGGTTTCCTTGCCGATTTTCAAACCTTCGCTCCAGCGCGCGCCAAGGTCGAGGGAGGCACGGTAAACTGCCCAAAATGCACCGTGCGGCGAACAAATAGACAAAGGTGTTGCCAATTCGTCGGCTTCGCGACGGCTTTCGCCATGCAGGTGGGCTTGGGTCAGATCAACCGGTAGGGGTGGGTTGTCGAAACGTTGGCGGATAAAGCGGCGCATTTCGACAAAGGCGATTTCACGGTTTTGCTCGCCCAATGTGTCGTGATAGAAACCATCCAGAACATGGCGTTCTTTGATGCGGCTGCCCAAACGGTTGTAGAAATCGTGTTGCGGTTTGTGATGAACCACCCAGTCGCTGCCCGAAATCAAAAGCTGCATGGGCGTGGTAATTGCCTGCGCGTCGGCGACCACGCGTTCGGCGGCTTCGTACAAACCGAGCAGGATGCGCACGGAAATGGCGCGGGCGATGAGCGGATCGTTGTCGTAGCTGGTTTGGCGCTCTTGGTTGTGCGTCAGGTAATGGGCTTTGACGTAGCTGTTGACAAAGAAATTGCCACGCCATTTCTGCATGATTTTCAGGCCGGTGCGGGCAAAAGGGACGTAGAGTTTGACTTTGAATGCGGGCGATGCCAATACGGCGCAGCGGATTTTCGGCGCGTAGTCGTGCAGCCAAGTGGAAACCAATACCGCGCCAACGCTTTGCGCGATCACGCAAATGTTTTCGGGCTTGATGCCGTATTCGCTTTGGATGTGACGGATAAAGTCGTCCACATCGGCAACGGAAGTGCCGATACTGGGACTGTCGCCGCGTTCGCCGGGGCTGTGGCCATGACCACGCGCGTCCCATGCGAAATAGGCAAAATCGTCGAAACCGAGTTCGTCGGCAACAAACATCATCCGGTCGGAATGCTCGTGGCCGCGATGGAACAGCACGATGGCTTTATCGGCCGAACCGTCGGCAGCGGGGCGGTAGCGGTAGAAAAGTTCGGTGCCGTCTTGGGTGGCGAAGTGTTTTTGCTGTTCCTGCATATGTGTACTCCTTGGTGAGATACATTTTAAAGAGGCTACCTGAAAAGCGGTTTGATGCGTTTTCAGGTAGCCTTTAACAGTTAAGATTGGCTGCCCAAACGTTTGTCCGGGCGGGTGAACAGGAAGACGAATAAGGAAGTGAGCGCGCCCAGCGTGTCGGAGAGCATGTCTTTTTGCGCGTCCCAAATATCGCCTTGTGAGCCGAGCACTTCTATGCCGGCCTGGCCGCCGTCAATCACGGCATATTGCCATTCGATGATTTCGTAAGCCGCCGCCACGCTCATGATGAAGAACAGGGAAAAGAACAAGGCAATCGGCACACGGCAGAGTTTGCGGCGCAGCAGCCATTCGGCCATCGGATAGGCGTAAAAGCCGATAATGTAGTGGCCGACGCGGTCGAAATGGTTGCGCCCTTCGCCTAAAAATGGAGCAAGCAGGCGGTTGGCCCAATCGAAGGGCACGTCGGCGAAGGTGTAGTGTGCGCCAATGGTGTGCATAATCAGCCAGAAACTCATGAATACATAAGCTAAATTGCTGAAACGGAAGCAGCGGTAAGTGGCAATGAGCGCGATAAATACGGCGGACACGGGGATGATTTCGGCATACCAAACGGCGCGGTCGGACGGGTTGATGCCCGACCAGATGATGAGTGCGGCGATGAAAACGGCGAGGAAGAGGGGGATGATGGGGAAGGATTTTTGCATAGGGTTGATATGTGGGGATAAATGTTGATCGATTTTATAGTAGATTAACAAAAATCAGGACAAGGCGGCGAGCCGCAGACAGTACAAATAGTACGGCAAGGCGAGA